>CAIWVW010000101.1 GCA_903916255.1 uncultured Bacteroidota bacterium | reverse complement strand
GCTTTCAGCCTGTTTAATGCGGCAGAGCGCGACATCTTTTCTTTGGCATAACGCAGAGTAA
This sequence comes from uncultured Bacteroidota bacterium, assembly GCA_903916255.1. Classification (GTDB taxonomy): domain Bacteria; phylum Bacteroidota; class Bacteroidia; order JABEUT01; family JABEUT01; genus JABEUT01. Next base: position 53,140 of record CAIWVW010000101.1, on the reverse strand, counting down.
TGTGCAACTCCTTTACATCATTTGATGGAGTTTCAAACATGGCGTCTGTAAGGATAGCTTCGCAAATGGCCCTTAACCCCCTTGCGCCCAGCTTATATTCGATTGCCTTTTCCACAATCAAATCATACACCGATTTATCCCAAACCAGCTTCACATCATCTATTTTAAACAGCTTGGTATATTGTTTTATAAGGGCATTTTTTGGGTCGGTAAGAACTAATTTAAGGCTCTCTTTACTCAACGGGTTCAGGTATGTTATTACAGGTATACGGCCAATCAATTCAGGTATGAGCCCAAAACTCCGTAAATCTTCCGGAGAGATATATTGTAACAGGTTGTCGCGGTCAATTTCTTCCTGGTCGGTTGGGGTGGCATATCCCATTGCATGGGCCTGCACACGGCGGGCTATCTTTTTATCTATTCCGCTAAATGCACCTCCGCAAATGAAGAGTATATCCTTAGTGTTTACCGAAATCATTTTTTGTTCCGGATGCTTGCGTCCGCCTTGCGGTGGAACATTTACTGTTGCGCCTTCCAGCATTTTAAGTAATGCCTGTTGCACACCTTCTCCGCCCACATCGCGGGTAATGGAGGGGCTGTCGCCTTCTTTGCGGGCTATTTTATCTATTTCGTCAATAAATACTATTCCTTTTTCAGCTGCAGCAACATCATAGTTTGCAACCTGCAATAGTCTCACCAATACGTTTTCCACATCTTCGCCTACATATCCGGCCTCGGTAAAAGCAGTAGCATCTGCAATGCAGAAAGGCACGTTTAATATTTTGGCAATGGTTTGAGCCAATAAAGTTTTCCCGGTTCCGGTTTCGCCAACAAGCAGAATGTTCGACTTTTCAAGTTCCACCTCATCCGCCTCCTGCTTAATGCCTTTTTGCAATATCCTTTTATAGTGGTTGTATACAGCCACCGACATCACCTTTTTTGCTTCGTCCTGGTCAATAATATGTTCATCCAGCATTTTCTTTATCTCGGTAGGTTTTACCAGCTGTATTTTTTTGCCGTCGTTGCGGTGCTTTAATTCCTCATCTACAATGCGCTGGGCCTGGGCTGCACATTGGTCGCAAATATGGCCGTTAAGGCCTCCAATCATTACGAAGACATCCTTTTTGTCCTTTCCGCAAAAGGAACATTTTATAATTTCTTTTTCTGCCATGTGTTTTAATGAAACGCGCTTCCTTTTGCAAAGCTACGAAATAACCCTCAATTTTTAATGATAAATGTCAACCTACTATTTGTTGGGCATGGTTTTTAGTGTCCACCTCGGTGATTACCTGCTCAATTATCCCTTTTTCGTCTATTAAGAAAGTAACACGGTGTATGCCCATATATTTCCTTCCAAACAGCATCTTTTCGCCCCAAACTCCATATTTATTTATGATATCTTTCTCTGTGTCGGCAAGCAGTTTGAATGTGAGGTTGAATTTTGTCGCAAATTTTTTGTGCGACTTAACAGAATCGGCACTTACTCCCAAAATCTCGTAATTCTTTTTCATAATCAGCGGGCGGTTATCACGCAGGTCGCAGGCTTCCGCCGTACACCCCGGGGTATCGTCCTTCGGATAGAAATAGAGGATTACTTTTTTACCCTTGTAATCTTTTAAAGAAACAAGGTTTCCATCCTGGTCGGGAACGGAAAAATCAGGTGCTTTGGTTCCCGCTTTCAGGATATTGGAGTTGGGTAGGTTAGTTATTTTAAATGCCATAATTAGATATTATATGGAACGCGGATGACGCGGATTGCTTATGATTGAAAATGATTTTTGTATTTTATTATCCTCGTTAATCATAAGCAATCCGCGTCATCCTCGTTCCATTGTATTTTAAAAGTCAAGATTATTCGGTCTCGTATATACCATTTGCATTACGCTAATGTTTCTCATATCAAAGGCTGCTTCGCAATAGCTGAAATAATAGTTCCATTTGCGGATAAACTTTTCATCAAACCCCAACGCCCTTATTTCATCAAGGTTTTCATTGAAACGCTTCCTCCACAGCCGGAGTGTTTGCGCGTAGTGCAAACCCATTTCTTTCAAGTTCATTAAGGTCATTTCGCCTGTGCGGTTGATGGATGAATTTAATGCTGCCACCGATGGTAATAACGAACCGGGGAAAATGTGTTTCTGAATCCAGTCGACGCCTTTGCGTAATGAATCGTAGCGGGAGTCAGGGCAGGTGATAACCTGAAATCCCAACACCCCTTTTGGTTTCAAAAGGTCGTGGCATTTTTTAAAAAACACATCGAAGAATTCATGCCCAACAGCTTCCAGCATTTCAATGGAAATAATTTTGTCGAATTGTCCGTTTACCAGACGGTAGTCCATCAGCTTTACTTCAATTTTATCTGAAAGGTTTTCTTGCGCAATGCGTTCTTTTGCAAATTTAAACTGCTCTTCGGAAATGGTAACCGTAGTAACTTTACAATCGTGGTTCTTAGCAAGGTGAATAGCGTTTCCTCCCCATCCGGAGCCTATTTCCAGCACATGGTCGCCGGGTTTTATTTTCATGCTTTTGCACAGGGATTCATACTTGGCAACCTGCGCTTTAGACAGTTCTGTTTCAGCATCTTCAAAGTAAGCACTGGAATACGTCATTGTCGGGTCCAGGAACAATTTGAAAAAATCGTTATTCAGGTCGTAATGCTCGGCAATATTAGTCTTTGCGGTAGTCAAATCATTTTTACGGAAGCTATGCTTTATGCGGTTTACAAGTTTTAAAATATTCACAATCCCCGCTTTCATTTTACTACCCGAAACTGTTGGCGCGGAATCAATATTTAATAAAAACCATTTAATTACATTTGTTATACTATCCGTTTCCCAATAGCCATTCATATAGGATTCGCCGAAGCCGATATCGCCATATAAAACGCACATTTCAAAGAAGCGGGTATCGGTAATAGTTACCGCAGCGTGAATATTCCCGGCGCCATCGCCAATGCGCACATGTTCGCCCGATGGAAGGTAAATATCAATCCTCCCCTTGCTCATTTTTGAGAGCAAGGAAAGCACTATGGTTTCGTAGCGGGTTCTTTTATGGGCTATAGCTATTGTCTGCATACTCTAACGTGTTTGGGGGTATTTACGTAAAACATCCTTTTGCAGTTCGGGGAACTCTCCTTTTTTGTGGAAATGTATTTTCTTCAACCACAAAAGTAATGCCTGGAAATGTATCAGCCAAATTACCTTTATGGTGATAAACGGAAATCGTACAGAATATAAAAATAAACGCAAATTGGTTAATTCTTTCTTCTCCCCTGTCAAGGTGGAAATAAAAAACCGATGGTCCTCGCCACCTGCAACAGGGCGGTAATCGTCAATGCGGATATTCAGTTTATCATTTGGTATAGCAAGTTGAAAATCAAAGTACACGTCGTGGTCGATAAATGGTGAAACGTAAAAATACTTCTTTGCCCGTAATAAAAACTTGTTCTCCTTTAGTGTTTCCGTATTTAAGAGGAAAAGTTTCATCTCTCCAAAGGTATTGCCTAATTCAGGAACGCAGCACAAAGGCTTGCCATCGTCATATATAAAATAGAACGAAACGGGATTAAATAAATGCCCGAGCGTGCGCAAGTGTGTCAGCAAAAAAATCTTTGGCTTTGCCGGATTTATGCCTTGCGAAGCTAAGTAACCCAACAATTGTTCCTTGGTGGTTTTTGTTTTGTCCGGATTATCGGCGGGAAGTTGCAGGTGGTCGGAGTCCCTGAAATTGAAGAAATTAAAACGGTTGCGGCTGATGAGCAAAAACTTTTTTGCAATAGTATCCAGCTCATCCAAATCAATATAAAACATAAAAATCCGGTAATGGAACCTGTGTTTTTTAGGCTCCATGCGGTTATGCATTACGTTCGATAAATACAGGCAGGAATTCATGGATTTGCTTTCTCTATACCACAAAGCTATCTATTCTTTTGGTAATATAGGTACGTAAGCAATGAAATTATAGATTGAATCAGCCCCAAACCCCTAAAGGGGCTTTGAATAGCCCTACTCAAAGCCCCTTTAGAGGTTTGGGGCAAGAGAAAGTCCCTCACACAACCCCACCGCCGACCACAGCGCATCTTCATGAAACCCGTATCTAAAATAGCTGCCGCAAAAATAAACAGGCCCTTTTTCATTCAGTTTGGGTAAATCGGGTTGGGCTTTGGCGGTATGCAAATCAAAGAGCGGGTGTTCGTAATCTATCACCTTCAATATTTTCTTTTCATCAATATTTCTAGGGTCATTTAGAGAGACGAAATAATTTCGTTTATCAGATATTTTTTGCAGGCTGTTCATCCAATATATGGTGGAGGCAAACAATTTTCCATTTTTCTCTTCCATCCTGTAGTTCCAGCTTGACCATGCTTTTTTTGTTTTAGGCATTACCGAAGCATCGGTATGTAGAACCGTTCTATTCTTTTGGTATTTGAAATTACTCAACAGGTTTTTTTCAAGATGTGTCGGTTCATCCAGCAAAGCCAATGCTTCAACACCGTGAGTGGCGATAATTACTTTATCGTACTCCTCGACTTCACCGCTCTTAGTATACACATACCCTTTTCCCTTTTCCCTTTTTACTCGTGTTACCGGGTCATTCAAGCGTAAATTAGTTTGAAATGGCTTCATGATAATGTCCCTGTATGTCTTACTTCCATTGGTAACGGTGTACCATTGGTGTTGGGTATTCAACCCAAGAAATCCGTGATTATAAAAGAACCGGATTAATGTCTGCGCATGAAAATCGAGCATTTTATCCATCGGCGTGGACCATACGGCAGCGCTCATAGGAATAAGATATCGCTGCAACATATCATCGCCAAAACCTTTTGCAGCAATATATTCCTTTATGGAGTGGTGGACATAGGTTGTATTATCCAAATCTTTAACGGCCTCATCATTGAAACGGGCAATCTGTTTCAGCATCCGTATATGGCGAACATTAAATATATTTTTCCGTTGTGCAAAAAGTCCGTTAATACCCGAACCGCAAAATTCCAGATTGGCAGGTTTGTATTGCACACTGAACGACATATCCGTCTTATATGAGGGAACATTTAATTCGGCAAATAACTTGATAAGATTAGGGTATGTTACATGGTTGAACACCATGAAACCTGTGTCAATGTTCACCTCTCTACCATCTTCATCAACAGTAATGGTATTGGTGTGCCCGCCTGCATAATCGTTCTTCTCGTAAAAGAAAATTTCGGCTTTACCTTTTAAATAATGCCCGCAAGCCATGCCTGCTATTCCTGTTCCTATAATTGCAATTTTCAAGACTGAGTGATTTTAATGAATATAATGGAACGCGAATGACGCAGATTGCTTATGATTAACGCGGATATTAAAATACTAAAATCATTTTCAATCATAAGCAATCGGCGTCATCAGCGTTCTAATGTCTTTAATTCCAGAAATCCCAGTTAATACCGAAGCGCAGCGTGCGGTCGGGCATGGGATAATGCAGCGCATAGTAATAGTTGTAGTTATTATTAAATCCTTCGGTAGCATTTTCCAGTTTTATAAACATGCGGAATGTTTTAATGCGGAAGGAAACAAATGGGTCGACATATATGTAGTTGCCAAGTTTTGTGGAGTTTTCCAAATAATATTGGTCGGTAACCGGCATATAGGCATAGCCATAATAAGAGGTATTGTAATATACGTCGGCGCCCAATCGTAACAGCAGCGCATGATGGAAAAGGTAGCTTTCGAAATAGAGGGAGTTCTCGGTTACTATACGCGGAAGCCGCATCGGAACTGAATCTGCCACATATTGCAGTTTTTCCGAAGTGCTCAAATGAAACTTGTGGAAATTGAAATCTTTGATTATTCCGGCGCAATACACCATAAATGTGTGGAAGTATTGGACAGGCAAGGCCGAAGTATCAAAATAAACCATGTCGGTTAGTTGGGTAGCCGATAGCGTTATGCCTAATTTCCATTTCCGGTCATAATAATTAACAGATAGGTTTGATGTAGTTGTGTTGGCAAGGTTTCGCATCCATTGTATGTTATTGCCCTGATATAATTGATAGATAAAAGGCGGCAATTGGTAAGAGTAAGTACCCGATAGTTTCAAAAAGCGGGAGGAGTCAATCTTAAACCCTAATTGCACCACAGCCTGTTCATCACCCTGTTGATTGCCGGCTACAATGTATTGTCCCGATGCGTCAAAAATAATTTTGCCGCTGTCGTAAGCATTAAAAATGCGGGCATGTGCTATAAGGTTGTTATATATGGTATCCTGGTAATTATACATATAGGAAAGTTGTTCGCCATAAATAGTATTAGTGTAGGAGCCTATGTAATTACGGAAATAAACCCATTGGTCTCTAATGCCTGCATCCCAGCGCATAATCTTCGTCCATCCTTTGCCCGAACCAATAGAGAGGTCATTATTAATTTCGGTGTAACGGGTGGAATCGTAGGTTAAAGGAGAATTAAACAGGCGTAGCTTATTAGTTTGGAAAAACGCTGAATCAGCAGTGCTGTTATCGGTAAATACATTCGAGTGTCCGGCAATTTTAAAAGAATGACCTATATAGAATAAAGGGTTTTCCTTCAGTGAATCGGAATTGCGGAACCCTAAGAAGTAGTACTGTTGCAGGTGCACCGACTGTTCAAAAATTTCAGAAGTGGCATAGTTAAGATTTACCGGTACTGCCTGCCGTTCGCTATAATATGGGCTCGCCAAATCAGAATCGGCAACCATCCCGCCATTTTGCTGGAATTTGTGCACCTCGTAAATAACATCAGCATAGGCCCGGTAATTGCCCTTGTGGTAATTGGCATCAACCGTTACCTGGTTCATGTTAGTACTTTGGTTCAGGTAATTCCCTTCGGAACGTATCCGTTTAAAACCTATGGCTACATCCAGATTTTTCCCGAAATTCTGGGCATGTGTAAACTGGAAAAACTGGTGAATCTGCGGGTCGGAAACGTAATAAAATTGGGTAAAAGGCGCCCTTGTGTTAAAATACCGTACTGAAGAATCGGCATAAAAATTATTGTGGATATAATCCTGCCCGTAAAAGAAGCCCATCGGTTGCAACGCATCGCTGAATAACACAGGCACATAAGGTAACCCCGTATTGCCCAGGTTATAGTGGGTGGTGTAAAATTCAAAATTATTAAGCGTAGTGTCGGTGGTGTGCATATTCTGCCAGCCATACTGCGCCCATATATTGCCGGGCATTAAAAAAGATTCGTTGAAAGAGTAGGTAAGCGGGGTTTTGTATTTTGCCCTTGCCGTGTCGTTTTTATCGGCCAGGGCGGGCCTGGCTGCCAGCAGCATTAAAAAACAAAAAAATAGAGATAGCCTGACTTTCATTAATCGAAAAAGAAGATTCCGGTAGAGTTTTCAAAAATATAAAACTCTTTCCTTACAAAATAGAAAAGTAAAAGTACTGTGTAAAGTTACGCGAAAAGTTTTTTAACGAAATTTAACAGCACAAAAAGACCCTGTACCCCCTCTGTGGCAATATAGTAAATATAAAACGAAAGGGCAAACGCTGTAACCCAAAAATATTTTTAATAAGAAATAGCATATCTTGTATTGCAGGAAAATATTATATTTACCCTGTGATTATAAAAAAGCTATTTAATGGGCAGAAAAGTTAAAGAAAACGAACTTACAGATTATTTAAAGAAATTTTTCGGGTTTTCCAAGTTTAAGGACAGGCAGGAAGAGATTATTGAAAACGTGCTGGAAGGCAAGGATACTTTCGTTATAATGCCTACCGGCGGTGGCAAGTCATTGTGCTACCAGATGCCTGCATTGCTTAGTGAAGGAACGGCTATAGTTGTTTCCCCGCTTATTGCACTGATGAAAAACCAGGTTGATATTTTACGCACCTTCGGAACAGAAAAAGGGATTGCCCACTTTTTGAATTCATCGCTGTCTAAACCGCAAATTGCCAAAGTAAAGGAAGAAGTTATAAGCGGAGCCACCAAGTTACTCTATGTTGCCCCTGAATCATTATCTAAGGAAGCCAATGTGGCCTTCTTCAAAAAAGTGAATATTTCTTTCTTCGCCATCGATGAAGTGCATTGTATCTCGGAATGGGGCCATGATTTCCGTCCGGAATATCGCCGCTTGCGACCACTTATAGAATCGATAGGCAGGGTACCTATTATTGCGCTTACAGCTACTGCAACGCCAAAAGTGCAGGAAGATATTATAAAGAACCTTGAAATTCAGGGCGCCAAAGTGTTCAAATCATCATTTAACCGTTCTAACCTCTACTATGAGGTTCGCCCCAAGGTTGATACCGTAAAGGAAATTATACGTTTCGTTCGCCAGCATACGGGTAAATCAGGCATTATATATTGTCTCAGCCGTAAAAAGGTAGAAGAAATTGCATCAACTCTACAGGTGAATGGAATTAAAGCATTGCCATATCATGCAGGGATGGATAAGCCCACCCGCGACCAGACACAGGATAAATTCCTGATGGAAGAAGTGGATGTGATGGTTGCAACTATTGCATTCGGTATGGGTATCGACAAACCGGATATCCGTTATGTATTGCATTACGATATCCCAAAGAGCCTTGAAAGTTATTACCAGGAAACAGGCCGTTCCGGCCGTGATGGGGGAGAAGGCAAGTGCATTACCTATTATAGTTATGACGACGTAAAGAAATTAGAGAAATTCCTGAAAGATAAACCCGTTTCGGAACAGGAAATTGGCAAACAACTTATACAGGAAACCATTGCATTCGCAGAATCATCGGTATGCAGGCGTAAAATGCTGCTGCACTATTTCGGTGAAACATACGATACACCAAATTGCGGCGCTTGCGATAACTGCCTTAACCCAAAAACCGCATTCGAAGGGCAGGATGATATGGAACTGCTGTTAGAGGTGATTAAAGAAACCAAGGAAAAATTCAAAGCGAAACATATTGTTGACATAATTACGGGCAACCTCAGTTCATCGGTAAAAGCCTATAAGCATGATAAGCTGGAGAACTTTGGAGAAGGAAATGACAATGGCAAAGAAGAAAAATTCTGGAATGCTATTGTAAGGCAGGCCTTGGTATTGGATTACGTTATTAAAGATATTGAAACATATGGCGTGCTTAAACTGAGTGATAGCGGAAGGGCATTTTTGAAGAAACCGCATTCACTTATGCTTACTAAGGACCATGACTATACTGGCGATGCTAATGATGATGAAGAAGACATAGTAATGGCAGGAGCAGGTGGAAAAGGTGGTAATGCGCTTGATTCTACCATGTATTCATTATTGAAGGATTTGGTAAAATCTACGGCTGCAAAATTGAAATTGCCTCCGTTTGTAGTTTTCCAGGAAACATCGTTGGAAGAAATGGCAACACACTATCCTGTAAATATAGAAGAGCTTTCTAAAATTACAGGTGTTGGCGTGAATAAAGCGGAAAAGTTCGGCAAACCATTTGTCGAGCTGATTGCAAAATATGTTGAAGATAACGAAATCGAACGCCCCCAGGATATTATTGTAAAATCGGTTGTAAACAAATCAGGCTTGAAGGTCTATATTATACAAAGTATCGACCGCAAGGTAAACCTTGAAAATATGGCCCGTGCCAAAGGCCTTACACTCCCTGCGCTTATTGAAGAAATTGAAAGCATCGTTTCTTCCGGAACCAAAGTTGACATCAGCTATTTTGTAAATGAAGTGCTCGATAAAGAACGTCAGGAAGAAGTGTATGATTACTTCCGCGAATCGGAATCAGACTCCGTAGAAGATGCCCTGAAAGAACTTGGCGAAAACGATTATTCCGAAACGGACTTACGCCTGATGAGGATTAAGTTTATTGCGGAGATGGGGCACTAAGGGAGTTGAAAGTTAAAAGTTGAAAGTTTTTCTTAGCGCTCTTTGTGTCTTTGCGAGAAAAAAGAAATTTTATTCCCCATACATCCCCAACGCCGTCCCCACATACATATCTCCGTCTCCGTTTGCATTCCTTTTTCCTAAACGGACCACCACCATTTTTTCATCGGGTATAACAATGATGAATTGTCCATCATATCCTTCAGCCCAAAATAATTTGTGTGTTCCCATTCGGCCTATCCACCATTGGTAGCCATAATACCGTATGGTTTGAGGTGTGGTTGATTGAATGAAGTAGTCTTTTGGAATAATTTCTTTTCCGTTCCATTTTCCGGAGTCAAGCATCATCATTCCTATCCTTGCAAAATCACGCGCATTGGAATTAAAACAGCAAAAAGTTTTTTCCATTCCGTCTTTATGGTCTGTGCTCCAAAATGCCGGATATTCCGCCCCAAGCGGCTTCCAAAGTTTTTCTGAAGCGTATTCGCTCACCGTTTTTCCGGTTGCTTTGGTCAGAATATGTCCCAGTAATTCGGTGTTGCCGCTTTGGTAAATAAATTTAGTTCCGGGTTTTTCCGTGCAATGATATCGCAAGGTGAGCCATGTGATATTGCTGCCATAAAGCGCTTTAGCCGGGTAACCGGCGGGGTTTACATAACTCTCGCCAAATGGTATACCTGAACTCATGGTGAGCAAATCTTTTATCTTAAGTAATGTGTCTAATCCTTTATTAAAAGAAGGGAGGAAATCACTCACTTTTTCATCTACGCTTTTTATTTTTCCTTCTTCAATAGCGGCTCCAATCAACAAACTTGTAATACTCTTCGCCATAGACCAGGAATTGGTGTGCGATGTATCTGAAAAGCCTTCAAAATATTTTTCATAATAAATGGAATCATTTTTAATGATGAGGTAGGCAATTGTCCCGGTTTTCTTTAAAAATGCGGCCGATGTATCAGGAATAATTGATTTATCGTAATTCTTTGCAATGCGCCATGGTTGCGGAGTTCCGGTAGCTACATATCGGTTCTTAAAAATATGGTAGCGGTCAATACCCGCATCATTTCTGAATTTGAGATAGGTATCACTCATCCCTTTCAGGAGATAGTGGTTTTTGCAACCAACGAAAATGAATAATGAAAAGCTAAAAATGAAAAATTTAGCGGTGAGGTATTTTATTTTTCGTTTTTCACTTTTCATTTTTCACTTAATCACCCCCAACTCCTTCCCAATCTTTGTAAAAGCCGCAATAGCCTTATCTAAATGGGCTTTGGTATGCCCGGCGGAAACCTGCACTCGTATGCGGGCTTTATCTTTTGGTACAACCGGGTAGAAGAACCCGATAACATAAATGCCTTCTTCCAAAAGTTTACTTGCCATCGTTTGCGAGAGTTTGGCATCATATAACATAACCGGTACAATCGGATGTACACCCGGTTTAATATCAAATCCGGCTTTGGTCATTCCTTCACGGAAATAGAGTGCGTTGTTCATTACCCTTTCCTGTAACTCTGTAGTACTGCTTAATAAATCAAGCACAGCAATACTTGCGCCCGTAATTACCGGTGAAAGTGAATTGGAAAATAGATATGGCCTTGAACGTTGGCGAAGCATATCAATTACTTCTTTTTTGCCGCTGGTGTAGCCGCCCATAGCGCCACCGAGAGCCTTTCCGAGTGTACCGGTAATAATATCAATCTTTCCAATTACGTTGTTATACTCATGGGTGCCCCGGCCTGTTTTTCCTACAAAACCAACAGCGTGGCTATCATCCACCATTACAAGGGCATTATATTTTTCAGCCAGTTTTACTATCTCATCCAGTTTGGCAATATATCCGTCCATGGAGAAAACCCCATCGGTTACAATCATCTTGAACCTATCGCCGGAAGCGGCTTTCAATTGTGCTTCCAAATCCTCCATGTCAGAGTTTTTGTAGCGGTAGCGTTTGGCTTTGCACAATCTAACACCATCGATAATAGAAGCGTGGTTCAATTCATCAGAAATAATGGCATCCTGTTCGCCAAGCAAAGGTTCAAAAACGCCGCCATTTGCATCAAAACAAGCAGCATACAGGATAGTATCCTCTGTTCCCAAAAATTTAGAAATTTTTTCTTCCAGCGTTTTATGAATATCCTGCGTGCCACAAATAAAGCGTACTGACGACATACCATAGCCATGTGTATCTAAAATATTTTTGGCGGCAGCAATTACCTTCGGATGCGATGAAAGTCCTAAGTAATTATTGGCGCAAAAGTTTACCACTTCGGCTCCGGTACTTACTTTAATATCCGCTCCCTGCGGGCTGGTAATAATGCGTTCGCGTTTGTAAAGCCCCGCTTCTTCAATATTTTTTAATTCTGCCTGAAGGCTGGTGTAAAAATCTTGGTTTAACATAGTAGTTTTTAATTGGACAGCAAATGTAGAAAGTAATTGAGAGTTAAAAGTTGAGAAATGCACTTTTTTCAGAACATTTAGGGTAATTCAGATAGGCTCTCTATACCAGATAGATTCTTTCTAATAGGGTCAATCGGGGAAAAAATTGTACATTTGATATTCATTTTTGAAAATATAAACAAATTTCTCGCCCCAGCCTATGAAAAAAATCTCTACTCTGATAACTGCCATCGCTGGCATTTTTGGTTTCATTTTTCTTTTCTCTTTCTCTGCAAATGCGCAGGAAGAAGAACAGGGTATAAAGCTTAGCCGCTTTATAGTTCCGGCCTTAATTACTCCCGGAAGTACCGTAACTGTCAACATTTTTATCGATAAAAGTTATCGGGGTGGGGTAGCCCGTTTAGATGAGTTTCTTCCTTCCGGTTTTTCGGCTATTGAAACCGACGATAATGGAGCCCGTTTTTATATAGTTAGCGATACTGCTATCCACTTTGCATGGGAAAGCATGCCTTCAGACCCTGGTTTTACCGTTTCCTATCGTTTAAAAGTACCCGCTACGGCAATGGGTAATTATACCCTTACGGCAGATTTTATTTATGTAACCTCGGCAGGGGCGGTAGCTGCCTATTTTAAACCTTATACTATAACTGTACAGAATGCTCCGGAAACACCTGTTGCAGTTGCACCTGCTCCGGCAGCTGCGCTTGTAAAGGATAGTATAGCAGCATCCACTCCTATAGTAACTCAAACTTCACCTGCTCAGGTGGCGCAACCTGTGCCGGTAGCAAAAGTAGATAGTACACCAATAGCTAAGCCTGTTGAAGTGAAAGCTACACCAGTAGTAATTGCAGGTAAACCCAAAGCAGTTGCAAAGCCTGCCCCTAAAGCCCCTGTTGTGAAAACTCCTGTAGTAGCTGCTAAGCCGGATACAACGAAACTCAATGGCCTTTGGTACCGCGTACAAATTATGGCTTCGGCACAAAGGCTGGAAGTAGATTCCGTAATTATTAATGGCATCCGCGACAAGTTATATATTATTACTAAAAATGGTATTTCACGTTATTATATAGGAGCGTTCCATACACTGCAACCGGCATTAGATTATCGCAATAGAATTATGGGTAATGGTTTAAAAGGGCCGTTTGTAGTTGCCTATAAAGACGGCCAGAAAATTACCATAAAAGAGGCATTGCAGGTAGTAGCCACCAATTAGGTAAAAGGTAAAAGTAGAAAGTGAAAAGGTGAGAACCTGCCAATTCTTTTCGGGCAGGAATTGAAGTGGAAAGCCCGTAAAGGCATTTCATGGCTGTTATGCCTGCGGACTTGCAACAAAAAGCCCGACGCCCGCCCGGATGAATCGTTCGGACGGGGCTCGTTCATCAGCCGTGCCCGCCAAATAAAATGAATAACGGACAAGAATAACCCGATTTCACAGTTAATTAATGGTTATAATACCATTTACACCATAATTAATCGTACCTTTGCAAACTTTTGTAAAAAAACCACATGAATTCAATCAGAAACATCGCTATTATTGCCCACGTCGATCACGGTAAAACAACGCTGGTAGACAAGATATTAAAACAATGCAGCCTCTTCCGCGACAACCAGGAATCGGGCGAACTGATTATGGACAGCAACGATTTGGAACGCGAACGCGGTATCACCATTTTCTCCAAAAACGCTTCTGTTAACTATAAAGGCGTTAAAATCAACATAATCGATACCCCTGGCCACAGCGATTTTGGCGGAGAAGTAGAACGTGTATTGAACATGGCCGACGGAGTTCTCTTATTAGTTGATGCTTTTGAGGGCCCTATGCCTCAAACCCGTTTCGTGCTTACCAAAGCCTTAGAACGCGGACTGAAAGCCATTGTTGTTGTAAATAAAGTTGACAAGCCAAACTGTACCCCCGAAGAAACCAACGAAGCCGTATTTGATTTGTTCTGCAAGCTAGATGCTACCGAGGCCCAATTGGGTTTCCCTACCATATATGGTTCTTCCAAAAACGGTTGGATGTCCGACGATTGGAAAAAACCTACCACCGACATCAGCCCGTTGTTAGATAAAATTATTGAATATTTCCCGGCTGCCCCTATGCACGAAGGAACCCTGCAAATGCAAATCACATCTATTGACTATTCTTCTTATACCGGCAAAAATGCGGTAGGAAGGGTTTTCAGAGGCGAGATTAAAGAAGGCCAGCCAATCTCTATTGTTCGTCGTGATGGAAAGATTGACAAAGCCCGTGTAAAAGAACTCTACACCTTTGAAGGACTTGGCCGTAAACGTACAGACTCAGTAAAAGCAGGCGATATTTGTGCTGTATTCGGAATTGAAAAATTTGACATCGGCGATACCATTGCTGACTTTGAAACACCGGAAGGGCTCCCTACCATCAACGTGGATGAGCCTACCATGAATATGTTATTCACCATTAACAACTCACCGTTTTTTGGCAAGGAAGGCAAGTTTGTAACCTCCCGCCACGTGCGCGAGCGTCTCTTCCGCGAAACCGAAAAGAACCTTGCCCTGCGTGTGGAGGAAACCTCTTCGCCGGATGCGTTGCTCGTTTTCGGACGCGGTATTTTGCACCTATCTATCCTTATTGAAACCATGCGCCGTGAGGGCTATGAGTTGCAAGTGGGCCAGCCTAAAGTTATTGTAAAAGAAATTGAAGGCGTGAAATGCGAGCCTTATGAAATATTGACCGTTGACTGCCCTGAGGAAGCATCAAGCAAAGCCATACACATTGTTACCCAGCACAAGGGCGAATTGCAGGTTATGGAGCCTAAAGGCGATTACCAGCACTTGGAATTCAGCATCCCATCGCGCGGAATTATCGGTTTGCGTAACCAAATGCTTACCGCCACCGCCGGAGAGGCCATTATTGCCCACCGTTTCGATAAATACCAGCCTTACAAAGGCAACATACCCGGACGTATTGCAGGTGTGCTGATTGCCATGGAAAGAGGCGTTGGTACGGCTTACTCTATTGATAAACTACAGGACCGCGGACGCTTTTTTGTAGAGCCCGGAGAAGAAATGTATGCCGGACAGATTATTGGCGAACACATACGCCCCGACGACCTGGTGATTAACATTTGTAAAGCAAAACAGCTTACCAATATGCGTGCCAGCGGCAGCGATACCGCCGTTGCACTCGCCCCTAAAATTGTTTTCTCCCTTGAAGAGGCCCTCGAATACATACAGGAAGATGAGTATGTAGAGGTTACCCCCAAGAGCATACGTATGCGTAAAATCATTTTAGATGAGAACGAGCGCAAACGCAAGGAGAAACAGGTGGCGGAAGTGGAAGCGTAAGACGATTTACGAATATCGAACACCGATTTAAGAATGACGAAGTGAAATGCACTGTCTCTCACTTCTTAAATCTACATTCAATATTCATTATTCTATATTCGGGCTGTTTAACTTTTCCCTTTTAACTCATTTGGCCTGTCCCGAAGTAATTTCAGGAGCCTCGCAAGCTGCGGGCTTTCCGCTGCTATCCCTCACGCAAATTACCATTTTTGCCGGGGTTTCCAATAAATATAAGTGCAACTTAAAAGGTTACTTGCCCGCGAAGTGCGACTTTGCGGGTACGGGGGAGCTGTACTGCGGGTAATCAAAGAGTACAAATTAATAAGGCACTGATTGCAAATCAGCGCCTACGGGGGCAAACGCAAGGAGAAGCAAGTAGCGGAGGTGGAAGCCTAAGACGATTTACGAATATCGAACACCGATTTAAGAATGACGAAGTGAAATGCACTGTCTCTCACTTCTTAAATCTACATTCAATATTCATTACTCTACATTCGGGCTGTTTAACTTTTCACTTTTAACTCATTTTGTTTATCTTTGTATTGAATAAGCAATTAATTCTGAAATGAAGACCATCATTGTAAATGTACCTGATAAGGATGAGAGTGTGGTTGCAGAACTCTTTAAAAAGTTGCACCTGAAATCGAGAGTGCTGACTGATGAAGAGATGGAAGACAAGCTACTGGCAAAGTGGATTAAGGAAGGAATGAAAAGCGAGGACGTGCCGCTTGAAAAGGTTTACACCTATTTCCGCAAGCATGGAGTTGATTGTTAAAGGCAGTTTTTACCGCGATTTAATTACTCATTCCGACAAGCATACATTGAATGCCATTTATAGCGCATTCCGTAATATTTCTGAAGCGAAAACCACAGCGCAAATTCAACAACTGAAGAAATTAAGAGACTACAAAACCTTATACAGGGTTAAAGTAGCAAACGATTACCGGCTCGGTTTGGTTATTCGCGGTAATAAAGTATGGGTTACCCGGTTCTGCCACCGCAGCATATTTTATAAAGAGTTTCCTTGATATAGTAGGCTATACGCTGCAAAACTTGTCCCGCACTTTAGCGGGAGCCTGTCCCGAAGTAATTTCGGGAGCCTCCACTAAAGCGCTTCGCTCTGCTTTAGGCTGCGTGCTTTACGCTGCTATCCCTCACGCGAATTACCATTGTTCTGAACCCCGCCGGGGTTTCCTATAAATATATAAGTGCAACTTAAAAGGTTACTTGCCCACGAAGTGCAATTTCGCGTACGGGAGTACCCTCAAAGTTGCATTTCCTGATTATACTAGCAAACTTATTTTTCATAAAAGCTATACTGCTTTTTTGTTTAACAATCAAAATCCCTATATTTGGAAATCTTAAAACTGTACTTTTATACTCTTAATATTCCAAAATGACACGTGATGAATTCATAGATATTTTGGTTTTAGCTAGAAGTTCAGAACAGCAACATATTTTTGCACAGAAATATTTGTTTCATGGAATCCCATTTGTTTTTAGAGAAAGAGAAAATGAATATTATGAATTCAGGAAGAAAATTGCGGATAAATTTAAAGTTGGTTTTCATGAGGTTTTTATTGTTGGGTCAGCTAAACTTGGTTTTAGTTATCATAAAATGAGTTTGTTCAGCTATGATTCTGATATCGATGTTGTAATCGTAAATGAGAAGCTCTTTGAAGAATTCTATTTAAAAATTACGGACTATCAGTATCAACTTGATCGGTTTTACAGAACCATAAATAAAACAGAATTAAAAGTTTATAACGAATTTCTTCGCTATCTTGTAAAAGGTTGGATGCGGCCCGACAAACTACCTCTCTCTTTTCAAATTAGTTTATTGAAAACTGAATGGTTTGATTTTTTCAATTCCTTATCTTACGGTAGATCTGAAGTAGGAAATTATAAGGTCAATGCAGGCCTATTTAAGAACTATGATTATCTTTCAAAATATTACACAACAAGTATTGAAGATACTATAAATTCAATCAATATTAATTAATATGGCTAAACAATTACCATCAAGCCCAAGTAATAAAAAAATTGGAGACTTGTACAAACGAATTAAAGAAAAATCACTTATTCTACAACCGGATTTTCAAAGAAAATTTGTTTGGACTCCTTCACATAAAGAGGCATTCATTGAAACTATTTTGAAAGGATTACCATTTCCCGAAATATATACGGCTCAATCCGGGATTGATATTGAGAAGATAGAAACTCAAGAGGTAGTTGTGGATGGGCAACAAAGATTAAGCACAATTATTCAATATATTGATGAGCCCGAAGAGTCAAAAATTTTTGGAAAACTTGTTCCGAAGTACAAAAAATTGAGCCCTGAAGAGCAAGCTGAATTTGTTAATTACAAAGTTGTAATTCGTGATCTTGAGGATATTTCTTCCGAAATTATTCGAGAAATATTTAAGCGTATTAATCAAACTAAATTTAGCCTTGAGCAGGTGGAAATTCATAATGCTGTATATGATGGCGAGTTTATATCTACAGCGAAGGAGATACTAAAAAGCATCGACACTGAACATATCCCAATATTTAGTGATTCAGAAATGTCACGAATGTCTGACTTGCATTTTATTCTTTTAACAATGGCAACGATTGAAACCGGTGGATATTTTACAGGAGATAAAGAAATTGAAACTTATATTGCTTCTTTCAATGATGAATATCACAATAAGGATTTAATAAGAGAAATTATTATTTCTGTGCTTGATGGTATAAAATTGCTTGGTCTTGACCCAGATTCTATTTGGTATAGGAAATCTAATTTTTTCACTTTAGTTGTTGAGCTTTCACGCGCGAAATACATTGATTTTGAAAAAATTAAACCTAAACTTATTGAGATGGAAAAGAATGTGCTTGCTAGTAAATATACTCCAAAGGACACTAATGAATTTGCAACTTACTATGCATATATGTACACTGGAACAAATAGCAGACAAGCAAGAGTTAAAAGAGCTGAAATATTTATAAAGCAAATACTTAAATAACCCCCCCGTAGGCGCTGCTTTGCAATCAGTGCCTTATAATTTGTAATCTTTGTTTACCCTGCCTTTACTATTTGCCAGTCCGGTTTATCCTGCCTTTGTGCAAATCCGTGCCCTCCGTGTCTCCGTGGTTAGTATTCCGGCTCGGACCTATAAAGAGGCAACTAATTTATTGTACTCGCTGTGGGAGCATATCCAAAACCAAATAAGTGTATTACCTTCTTTCACACCAACGGTTGGGTTTTGCCCTTGGCATATTCCGCCAATGCTTCCGATGCAAGCGTTGAAAGTACCTTTTGTGATTTACTATAAGATTTCTGCCACTCCAGTTCCTCTTTCAACATATAGGCAATTGCATCCTGTTCCATTTCGGGCAGGTGGCTTATTTTCGATAAAACTTTATTTAGTGCAGTGGTCATAATGCAAAAATAAATAAAAATTCGGTACGTTCTTAATCCCCCCAGTAGGCGCTGATTTGCAATAAGTGCCTTATTAAAACCCTTCAAAGAATTCCTCTAAACTAATCCCAAAGGCCCTTGTCAACTTAAGCAGGCTTGTAAAGCGCAAATCTTCCCCTTGTTCATAGCGTGCATACTGTGTTCGGGCAATAAAGTGGTCAAAAGCAAAGTGCTCTAAATTGGTATATCCCTGGTTTAAGCGTAATGTTTTAATGCGCTTAGCCAGTTTCTGTAAATCCTTATTGGGGGCTTTTTTCTTTTTCTTCATTCCGTAAATTAAGGGTAAAGTTTGTTGCTTTCTTCAAAAGTCAATGACTTTTATAATAGCCTATCCGGCTCGGGCTCCGACCTAATGCGGTACCGCTATTTAGTGGATTGGCATATCAGGCCCCCGTAGGTGCTGATTTGCAATCAGTGCCTATTAATTTGTAATTTTTAATTACACTGCCTTTAATATTTGCCTGTCGGGCTCCGACCTGTATTAAAATGTCTTTTTCCCCAAAAGTCAATGACCTGCATTTACCACCCATTTGCCTTTCATCAAAAATGTCACAAAAATTCAAGTTCACTGTGACATAACCTCAAACCTATGCCCGTATTGGCTTAGAGTAACATTGTCACAGTTTTCAAATACGCATAAAACCTGGACATTTCGGAGGAACAAAAAATGCACAAAATTTTAAGGAAATTGTTTGAATCAGGCGTCCAGTTCTCCGGCAATCACATTCAGGCTGCTCATGGTAACAATAGCATCTGAAAGCAAGTGTCCGCGAATCATTTCAGGATATGCCTGATAGCAAATAAAACATGGCCTGCGGAAATGCAGACGGTATGGGGTTCTGCCACCATCGCTGACAAGGTAAAAGCCCAGTTCGCCGTTTCCGCCTTCCACCGCATGATAAACCTCACCTTTAGGTACATCTGTTTCGCCCATCACAATTTTAAAGTGGTAAATAAGCGCTTCCATATTGTTATACACTTCCTCTTTAGGAGGCAGGTAAAAACTCGGTATATCGGCATGAAACACGCCAGCGGGCAGTTTTTCAATTTTGGCTATAGCCTGTTTTATAATGCTGAAACTTTGCCAAATTTCATCTTCACGCACCATAAAGCGGTCGTAAGTATCACCATGGGTGCCGACAGGTATCGTAAATTCAAAATCTTCATAACTGGAATACGGGTTCATGGCACGAACATCATAATCTACACCCGCAGCGCGAAGGTTAGGACCTGTGAAGCCATAATTTAAAGCTCTTTCAGCACTGATGGAACCTGCGCCAATGGTGCGGTCCATAAAGATGCGGTTACGAACCAACAGTTTTTCAAACTCTTTTAATACTTTAGGAAACTCCTCTATAAATTTGTGAATCTTGGCCCATGCAGCATCCGGGAAATCCCTTTCAAATCCTCCAATGCGGCCAATGTTGGTAGTAAGCCGTGCTCCGCAAATAGCTTCAAATATTTCGTAAATTTTTTCGCGTTCTTCAAATACATATACAAAACCGGTTAAAGCACCACTATCCACGCCAATTACGCTGTTGCAAACCAAATGGTCGGCTATACGCGAAAGTTCCATAATGATGATGCGCATGTATTCGACACGCTTGGGCAACTTGGCTTCAATCAATTTTTCAACCGTCATGTGCCAACCCATATTGTTAATTGGCGATGAGCAATAATTAAGGCGGTCGGTAATAGGCGTAATCTGATTATAGGGGCGGTGTTCAGCCAGTTTTTCAAAAGCGCGGTGAATGTAACCCACTGTTGGTATCGAGTCAACAATAATTTCCCCGTCCATTGTCAATATATTCTGGAACACCCCGTGCGTAGCAGGGTGCGAAGGGCCAAGGTTGAGTGTGGTATACTCTTTTTCCTCCAGCTTTTCAGCATTAATCACCGGAGTTTCTGCAATGTCTTTTTTATTTGTAGGCATATGTACTATTATCTACCAAACATACTGTCGTTTTTATCTTCACGGTTCTGGTCCTCCAGCGGAAATTCCTTTCTTAACGGGAAGCCTGTCATATCATCAACATTCATAATACGAATCATATTGGGGTGCCCCTTAAACACGATTCCGTAGAAGTCATACGTTTCCCTTTCCTGCCAGTTAGCCGCAGAGAATACAGTGGTTAAGGTAGGCACTACTGCATCATTCACGCTGAAGAATATGCGCAAGCGGATTCTCCAATTCTTCGGCATATTATGCAAGTGGTATACTACACCTAATTCCTGCCCTTTGTTATCGGGGAAATGGATGCCGCAAAGGTCTGTGAGAAAGCGGAATTCCATTTCAGGGTCATCGTAAAGGAATTTTATTACGTCTACAATTTTATCTTTCTTAATGGTAAAAACCGGGAATTCACGCATCATTTCAGCGGAAATAATGGCATCACCAAATTCCGCTTTCAGCTTGGCATCTACTGAAGTCAATAATTCTTGCTCTTCCATAATTTATTCAATTCCGTATTTGGCAAGCATATCCTTGTATTCGGGCTGGTTCCTTCTGCGCAGCGATTCATTCTTTATCAATTCCTGAATCCTTACAATACCATCCAAAACCTGTTCAGGGCGCGGAGGGCAACCGGGCACATAAACATCTACCGGAATAATACGGTCAATGCCCTGTAATACGCTATATGTATCAAATATGCCGCCGCTGGAAGCGCAAGCACCCATGGAGAGCACCCAGCGCGGTTCTGCCATTTGGCTATATACTTGTTTTAAAATCGGGCCCATCTTTTTGGCAATGGTTCCCATCACCATTAAAAGGTCAGCCTGACGTGGCGAGAAGCTTAAACGCTCTGCTCCAAAACGGCCCATATCATAGTGAGCAGCCATAGTAGCCATGAATTCAATTCCGCAGCAGGATGTAGCAAAAGGCAAGGGCCAAATGGAATTTGCACGGGCCAGCCCAATTACTTTATCCAAACGTGTAGCAAAGAATCCGGGACCTTCAATTCCAGGAGGAGAAGAGGCCAGTTGTATATCGTTTTTTTCTATAACTTCTGTGTCCATAATACTTTTTACTTTATAAACTTTTTACTTTATAAACTGTTTTAATCAATGGTCCCACTTAAGCGCACCTTTTTTCAGGATGTAGAAAAACCCGATTAAGATTACAGCCATATATGAAAGCATCTCCCAAAGGCCAGCCATTCCTAATGTTCGGAAGTCAACGGCCCAGGGATAAAGGAAAATTACTTCAACATCAAAAAGCACGAATAATATAGCCGCCAGAAAATATTTAACCGAAAACGGAATACGTGCGTTCCCCTGCGATTCGATACCACATTCAAAAGGGTCGAGTTTGGTTTTGTTTTTACGCTTTGGCCCAAGTATATTGGACACAAACATAGTGGTTACCACAAAGCCTCCTGCTACCAGCACAGTAATTATGATGGGAAGATAATCAATAGGTCCGTTGGCTGAATACATGTTATTAATATTAATTACATCGCAAAGTTAAGCATATTTGGGAAGCGGAAAAATAAATCAGCTAATTTTCACAACACAAAAAAACCCCGACATTTCCGCCGGGGTTTTAATTTTTTAAAGCCGATGGGCATTACACATGTTCGCCTTCATCCATCTCGCCTTCTTCCATAGGAACGGTTTGAGGAATAAAATCAACGCCCTTGCCGGGTTTGCTGTAATCATAGGCCCAACGGTGAACTTCAGGCAATGCTCCCGGCCAGTTGCCGTGTTCCGGAACAATAGGGGTTGTCCATTCCAACGTATTGGCATTCCAGGGGTTTTGTTCTGATTTAGGCCCTTTGAACATGCTGTAGAAAAAATTGAAGAAGAATATGAACTGTGACAATACGCCGATAATTGCAAATACTGTAATAATAATATTCAGGTGTTGCAGTTTTTCAAATGCCGGATAGAGGTCGTTATTGAAATATCTTCTTGGAACACCTGCCAATCCTACAAAGTGCATTGGGAGGAATACGCCGTAAGCGCAAATAAATGTGAGCCAGAAATGCCAGTACCCCATTTTCTTGTTCATGAAACGGCCAAACATTTTTGGGAACCAGTGATAAACTCCGCCAAACATGGCAAGTACAGCAGAAAGGCCCATTACTATATGGAAGTGGGCTACCACAAAATATGTTCCGTGAACAGCTACGTCAAGCGCTGAATCGGCAAGGATAATACCTGTAAGACCTCCGGAAATAAAGGTGGAAACGGCTCCTATTACAAACAACATTTGCGGATTGAAAATGATGTTCCCTTTCCACAACGTGGTAATGTAGTTGAAGGCTTTAATAGCGGACGGAATTGCAATTAAGAGTGTAGTGAACACAAATACCGAACCAAGAAATGGATTCATACCACTCACAAACATGTGGTGACCCCAAACGATAAACGCCAAAAATGCGATAGCAAGCATAGAGCCAATCATGGCGCGGTAACCGAAAATAGGCTTACGCGAATTTACCGACATGATTTCTGAAATAATACCAAAGGCCGGCATAATAACGATATATACTTCCGGGTGGCCCAAGAACCAGAATAAGTGTTCAAACAATACAGGACTTCCGCCCGTTTGAGACAAAGCTTGTCCGCCAATATATATATCGGAAAGGTAAAAACTGGTTCCAAAGCTTCTGTCAAATATCAATAAGATGGCAGCACCGAAAAGTACCGGGAAAGAAAGTACACCAAGAACAGCGGTAATTAAAAGAGCCCAAATAGTAAGTGGCATACGGGTCATTTTCATCCCTTTGGTACGTAGGTTCAATACTGTAACGATATAATTCAAACCGCCCAGAAGCGAAGAAACAACAAATAAAGAGATAGAGCACAGCCACAAGGTCATACCTGCACCTGAACCCGGAATAGCCTGAGGAAGCGCGCTTAAAGGAGGATAGATGGTCCATCCGGCAGAAGCTGGCCCTGTTTCAACGTACAATGAAATCATCATTATAATAGAAGCGATAAGAAAGAACCAATAAGAAAGCATATTCAACATAGGAGATGCCATATCGCGCGCACCTACCTGAAGTGGAATAAGAAGGTTCGCAAAGGTTCCGCTCAATCCACCTGTTAAAAGGAAGAACACCATGATGGTTCCGTGAATAGTAACCAAACCAAGATACATATTAGGGTCAAGAATTCCGCCTTTGGCCCAGCGGTCACCCAGGAAATAGTGCATTACAGGAAACGAATGGCCAGGCCATGCCAATTGCAACCTGAACAAGGTACTCATAATAGCAGCGGCCAAAGCCATAAACATTGCAGTGAACAAGAATTGCTTGCTAATTGTTTTATGGTCCATGCTGAATACATACTTCTCAATGAATGACAACTTAGCATGTTCATGGTGGTGAACATGGCCCGCATGGTGAGCAGTGTCGTGTGTGTCAGCGTGAGCGTGGTTTTCCATATCTATCTACTGTTTAGTATTTCAAATTTATTAATATTCCGCAACATTATTTCATGGCTGTAGGAACAGCTTGTTTATGATATGCATTGTACAAGTCGGCGAAGAACGGATGCTGTTTTGCCATCCATGCTTTAAATTCGTCGGGGCTGTCAACAACAACTTTCATAGGCATATTGTAGTGTCCTGAGCCGCATACGCGGTTACATAAAAGAACATAATCAAAGGCAGTATCGTGCGTTATTTTCCGCATCGAATCTGTTGTAATGGTTGCCGTAAAGTGTAATTCTGTAGTGATACCGGGAACACAGTTAATCTGGTCGCGGAAGTGCGGGAAGTAAACGCCATGCATTACTTCACGTGCATTGCATTTAAATAAAATCGGAACATTTACCGGAATATGAAATTCTCCTCTTACCATAAAATCATCCCATCCGGCAGTATCTTTAGAATCCATTCCAACGGTATTGTTAGATGCATCATCAATAAGCCTGTAATCAGTTCTTCCAAGTTTGTTATCTGCTCCTGAATAGCGAACCGTCCAGTCGAATTGCTTTGCATAAACCTGTATTACCATTGATTTTGGGTCAGGGGTGCCTGTCATTTTTCCCCATAAACTTAATCCATAAATAATAATTACCGCTAAAGCAATAGATGGCACAACGGTCCAAATCAATTCCAGTTTATCATTATGCGGGTAAAAATAAGCTTTCGATTCTTTTTGCTTTTTGTATCGGAAAGGAAAATAGAAAAGTAAAAAAGAAGTTGCAAAGAATACGATAAAAATAATTATCCAGTTGAACATATATACATTGTCTGAAATAGTGCCCACATCTGAAGCTGCAGGAGGCAGCATTTTACCTCTCACATCAAAAAGCAGCCAAATAAGGCCGGCGAATAAAGCCAATACAAACAACAACATCAGAAGGCC
The DNA here is from genome assembly GCA_903916255.1 of uncultured Bacteroidota bacterium. Lineage (GTDB taxonomy): Bacteria > Bacteroidota > Bacteroidia > JABEUT01 > JABEUT01 > JABEUT01. Next base: position 27,820 of record CAIWVW010000101.1, on the reverse strand, counting down.
TTGTGACCGGTTATCATCATCGTCAGCCTTTCCAATGTGTTTTCCTTTTACTTCCGAGGAAAGCTGGTAAATGCGCATTAACTGGACAATCAGGATAATAGCTAAAGCAATGGCAAGGTATACGAGCAGTTTAATCATAACATTATTAATTTATTCTTTATTGCTTAATCGACTTATAAATGATGGTGAAGACTTTCTTCGAGATACGGGTGGTTTTTAACAGATACGGGCACTTTGGCAAGGTTGGTCAGAACTACAAAAAGGAACAGTCCTACAAAACCGAGTAAAAGCCCAATTTCATATAATCCAAAGGCTGGAGAAACACCCAACGTTCCGGGCATTACCCATATGTATGCATCTATCCAGTGTGTTATCAGAATAATGCATCCGATAATAGTCAGATACTTGCTGTTCCGTTTGGTATCCCGGGTCATCAAAATGAGTAGCGGCACCAAAAGGTTTACACAAAACATAATCCAGAATGGCAAACGGTAGTGCATAATACGAGCCTGAAAGTAAACTACTTCATCCGGAATATTGGTATACCAGTAAAACATAAACTGGAAGAACCAAAGGTATCCCCATAATACGCTGAGTGAGAACATCCATAATCCAAGGTTGTGCATGTGGTTTTCATTTACCTCTTTCAAAAGTCCTTTTTTGCGGACATGTAATGTTAAAAGAATAATGCAGATGATTCCTGTGAGCCACATGTCATCGAATAAATACCATCCGAAGAGTGTACTGTGCCAGTCATGGTCGATGGCCATCACCCAATCCCATGCCATTAATTGTTCTGTAATACCGAAGAATACGATAAACCAACCTGCGGCCTTTACGTTCTTATAGTGCATTGGAAGAAAATCGTTGGTCAAATCCATTTCAATGGAACGTTTACGAATTTGACGAACCATGTACACCCATAACCCCGCACAAATAATAGTGCGAATTAGTACGAATGGAATATTAAGATAGAGGCCTTTTTTAACAAGCATTTCGTCAAAATTTGGGCTTCCCGGAATGGTAGCACTTTTTTGCATCCATTTATAAACGATATCTGCAGAATCATTATGGCCTCCTATTACACTTGAAATTAAAACCGCGAAAATGGCAATCAATCCGAAAGGAAGGAATGTAGTTACCGCTTCGAATATGCGTTTTAAAACAGCTGACCAACCTGCCTGTGCAACATATTGCAGCGACATAAAGAAGGAGGCACCCAGCGCAATAAAGGTGAAGAATAAACCTTCCAGCAAAATATTCGCCCAAAAACGGGTGCCGGAAATATCCTTATTAATGGCGCCGTAAGCAAGAGCAAGTATCCCTATGCCCATAAGGACAAAGGTTGCAGTTCTTGTTTTACTTGATAGTGTGTACTGACTCATAGCAATATCTCTTTGTTATATTTTTATTATCCTTTTTTAACTGAATCTTTGGCTGGGGCAGCAGCGGTTTTTGAAGAATCCGCAGCGGCAGGTTGACCTAATTTCTGAAGTGTTTGCACATACCGAATAACCTTGCAACGTTGCGCTACAGTTAATTGTCCGGCATGCGAACCCATTAAGCCTTTTCCATATTCCAGAGTTTGATACATTTCGCCTTCCGTAATATTCCTAAGTGCCGGGCCGGAATAAGGTGGTGGCGGGCCGGGCAGCTTATCGGCTACTTTCCCATCACCCATACCTTTCGGGCCATGGCAATGCACGCAGTATATATCGAAAACGGCTTTGCCTTGCGCTTCAATTTCAGGTGTTGCAGGAAATGGGTCTTTCCAATATTGGGCTGCATTGGTCCATCCTTCCGGAGTATTTGGAAACGGGTCAGGAGTAAATCCGACCGGAACGGTTCCCTTTACAGGAACACGGTCTGTCATGCTGTCTGCAAACAATGGATTGAACGAATTATCCTCGTATGAAGGTGAACGATACATATCAGGCATGTATTCCACACCTGAACTGTCGGGGTTATTCCTGTGGCAGGAAGTAAGCAACCCAACCGTTAAGAGTGAAGAGCTAAGAGCTAATAAAAAAACTTTTTTCTTCATGATTATTACTTATTATTAATCCTTAATGATGACTATCGTTACTTGCAACTTGTTTTACTTCCACAGCGCCTGTTGCTTTAGCAGCATTCACCTGGTCAGCAGCTTCTTGTTCTGTGTAAGCGGTAGTTATCATCAAAAAATGGTCATCGGTAGTGCGAGGGTCAGGGTTTTTAGGGCTTACACCGGGAAACAACCAACTTCTTAACAGGAATGTGATAGCCATGCCGTGTGCCGCGCAAAATACTGTCGATTCGAATAATACAGGTATCCATGACGGGATGTTATGATACCAAGTATAGTTTGGCTTTCCACCTATATCAACCGGCCAGTCATGAATGAGCATATACCAAATCATGGTAAATGCCAAACTGAATCCGGTAACGCCATAAATAAAGCAGCAGATAGAAATGCGGGTGCGGTTCAGCCCCATGATTTTATCGATTCCGTGAACAGGAAACGGAGAGAATACTTCTTTAATTCCGTATCCGAGGGCACGTACTTTTCTTGCCCCGTTTTTCAACTTATCGTCGTCGTCGTATAATGCGTGTACAAAAACTTTACTCATGATTGTTTCGTTTTTTTATTCTATTTATCAATGAACGGCTTCAACTGATGCGGTTTCCTTAAAATCTGATGACTTTGGGTGGCGCGGTGGGTTATGGAACAAATCACCGGTGGCTTTCAAAGTTGTTTTCAATTCAGCCTGTGCAATAAATGGGAACCATCTGGCAAAAAGCAGGAAGAAGGTAAAGAACATTCCAATTGTACCAACAAAAATTCCAACTTCAACCCAGCTTGGTGAATAGTACGTCCAATCGGATGGGAGATAATCGCGGTAAAGGTCAGTTACAATAATATCAAAACGCTCGAACCACATACCGATGTTGATTACGATTGAAAGTATAAAGGTGATGTAGAGGTTTCTACGCATACTCTTTATCCATAATATCTGCGGTAAAATATTATTACATATTATCAAAGCCCAAAAAGCCCATCCGTAAACTCCTTTGGCATTGTTCCATGATAAGTAGATGAAACTTTCATTTGGGTCGCCGGAATACCAAGCTTGGAAAAACTCTGCAAAATATGCTATACCAACTACCGAACCCATAGTAAGCATAACCTTGTTCATGGTTTCAATGTGCTGGTAAGTAATATACTCTTCAAGGTTCAATACTTTTCTGCCCACAATAACCAGTGTAAGCACCATAGCCATACCGGAGAAAATGGCACCGGCAACGAAGTAAGGTGGATATACGGTAGAGTGCCATCCTCTTACCACACCCGTGGCGAAGTCACTACTTACTATTGAGTGAACGGAGAATACAAGTGGCGTACAGATACCGGCCAACACAAGAGTTACCTCTTCAAAACGTTGCCAGTCTTTTGCCCTGCCACTCCATCCAAAGCTGAATAAAGTATAAAGGATTTTGCGGCTCTTGGTTTTTGCACGGTCGCGAATCATGGCAAAATCAGGAATAAGACCCAAGTACCAAAATACTATTGATACAGTGAAATATGTCGAGATTGCAAATACGTCCCAAAGCAATGGTGAGTTGAAGTTAACCCAAAGCGAGCCGAATTGGTTTGGCAATGGAAATACAAAATACGCCAGCCACGGGCGACCCATGTGAAGAACAGGGAAAATAGCGGCGCACATAACGGCAAAAATGGTCATAGCTTCTGCTGAACGGTTAATGGTTAATCTCCAGCGTTGGCGGAACAAGCACAATACCGCAGAAATAAGTGTTCCTGCGTGACCAATACCAATCCACCATACAAAGTTGGTAATATCCCAACCCCAATCAATGGTTCTGTTCAGGTTCCATACGCCAATACCTCTTCCAACGGTATAAGCCATACAGCCGATACCCCACATCCATGCAATAACGGCAAGGAAAAATAGTGCCCACCAATATTTATTGGCTTTGCCTTCTACCGGACGGGCAACGTCTTCGGTAACCTGATGATAGGTTTTTTTACCTAGTAGTAATGGTTCCCTGATAATTGAATCCTGATGCATTATTCTTAATTGTTAATGGTAAATTGTCAATTGTGAATTATTCCAAAATAGCTTTGTCTTTATTTCTAATCTTCGTCATGTAGAACACATTTGGCTGGGTATCTAAATCAGCCAGCAATAAGTAGTTTCTTTCATTTTTAATAAGCTTGGCTACTTCGCTTTCCTGGTCGTTCACGTTACCGAATACTAACGCATTGGTTGGGCATGATTGAGCGCAAGCAGGTGTAATTTCGCCATCTTTAACAGGACGGCTTTCCAACTTGGCTTTCAACTTGCCGCCTTGAATACGTTGTAAACAGAAAGAGCATTTTTCCATTACCCCTCTGGAACGTACCACTACATCAGGGTTTAATACCATTCTTCCAAGTTCATTGCTTTCCTGTGCAGGGTTAACTGCCAAGAATTTTTCATCTCTATAGTAGTTGAACCAATTGAAACGACGAACTTTATAAGGACAGTTGTTGGCGCAATATTTTGTTCCAACGCAGCGGTTATATACCATTTGGTTGATACCTTCAGAACCGTGACTGGTTGCAATAACCGGGCAAACTGTTTCACAAGGAGCATGATTGCAATGCTGGCACATAACAGGCTGGAATGCAATTTCAGGATTGTCTGCCGAAGGAATCATCATACCATATTGCTGGTTTGATAAGGTCATGTCATCCTTTTTAGCTTGTTCCAATGTAAGGTCAGTACTGTAATATCTGTCGATACGTATCCAGTGCATTTCACGAACGAGGATAACCTCGCTCTTCCCCACTACGGGCACATTATTTTCTGCGGAGCAACTTACCACGCATGAACCGCAACCGATACAGGAATTAAGGTCAATGGCCATTTTCCAGCGTAAGCCCTGGTTATCGGCGTTATTAGTGAGGTTAACCGGTGACTTTACATCGAAATCATCCCAAAGATTCACATCTTTTAATGATTTCATTCCGTCAATGGTCTTTATCTTTTCTTCTTCATTATTAGAAGCAGGATTCTTTTTCCATTCTTCAAGTGTAGTTTCTTTGATGATAGGCCTACCTATCATAGTATTGTGCGTTTGTGTAGCGCCAATTTCATAGGTTTTGTTAGCCGAAGCAATTTCAGCCCCGGTAACATAATACTGGAACGTGTTATTGCTCCACTGTACCCATGGGAAAACGTTTGCGCCGAGACCTTCAGCAACCTTTCCGGCTTTGGTTCTTCCATAACCAATAGCAACGCCAACGGTACCTCTGGCTTGTCCAGGTTGAGGGAACACAGGTAATTCAATACTTGAACCATTTACCTTTAATGTGGCAACACTGGCAACATGATTATCTTCTTCCAGCATGCTGAAACCCTTTTCTTTCATTTCGGCAGGGTTCATGGTAATGTAATTGTCCCAGGTAACTTTGGTAATTGGGTCGGGCAATTCTTGCAGCCATGGATTGTTGGCTTGCAACCCACTTCCGATACCTGTTTTTTGGTATAATACAACTTCTAATCCACCTTTAGATGCAGACGGTAATTTAGCCACTATTTCGGAAATGTTAATTCCGGCAACATCCATAGGTGCAGCATCATTAATAACAATTGCTTTTTCTACAACACCATTCTGCAAGGTGGTGTTCCAGAGATTGATAAACTGGTAATCTCCTCCCTCATCCGATACTTCCGGAAGTACATTTTTCTTCCAGTAGTTTTGTATGAAAGTATAGTAATCGGTAACATCGTTTCCGGCCCATTTTAATAATGTTTCCTGAGCGCAACGTGTACCTTCATTTCTTGGTTTGCAGAATAAAGGTGCAATAGCAGGTTGTGCAAGGCTATAAGAACCAGTATATGGGTTTGCGTCGTTCCATGATTCCAGATAATTGTTATCAGGACAGAGATAATCAGAATCAGATGCTGTTTCATTCATGTATGGAGCAAATGATACTTTGCAGGCAACTTTTGCATATGCTTCTTTAAAGCCTAAAGCAGCAGAAGCGTTATAAGATGGGTTAGCACCGTAGGTAATGAGAACATCCACTTTTCCTGCTTTCATATCAGAAACGAGAGCGGCAAATTCTTCATCACTACCCTGGCGAAGATTACAGTTCCTATCCATATTAATGGTAGAACCATAATTACCGAGGGTTTTATTAATCATATTAACTACTGACTGAACTGCAATGTCATTCGCACCGGCCACTACAAGAGATTTGCCCTTATTGGCCCATAACTCAGAAGCTATTTTAGAAATAACTGCATCATACGGTGTAGACGGGGCACTGCCGGCAGATGTTCCGGCCAATTTAGCTACAGCAGAATATAAAGCGTAAGCAACAGCGCCTTCTTCAGATGGTTTGATTTGAATCCGTGTATCGGCATTTGCACCGGTAACCGACATTATGCTTTCCAACTGAATATGTCTGGACATATCCTTTTTCTCTTCACTTACTTTTCTTCCGGCTCCGTATTGTTTAGAGAATTCAATCGGCGAGAGCCAGTTGGTAAGAAAGTCAGCGGCAATACTTACAATTACACTTGCTTTATCGAATGAATAAGAAGGCAATGCTGCCTTTCCGAAACTCATTTCATTTGCCTTTCTCATTCCGGAGAATGATACAGCATCCCACGTTACGTGCTTAGCGGTAGGATACTTTTCAATGAACTTTGCTATTACTTCATGTGTAGATGGGCTGATGATAGTAGATGATAAAATGGCAATGTTACCCTTTGCGGTTTCACCTTTTGCAGCGGCAGCGGTAAGTTTATCGCCAATTTCTTTATCCACAATTTCCCAGGTCGATTCTTTTCCATGTGCAAAAGGAGACTTGGCGCGATGATTATTATATAAGGAAAGAACGGATGCCTGAACACGTGCATTGGTTGCGCCTTTCGTTACGTTTGAGTTTTTATTGCCTTCAATTTTAATTGGGCGACCATCTCTGGTCTTTATTAATACACTGCAATAGTCTTCACCATTAAAGAACGTGGAGGCATACCAGTTGTCAATGCCCGGAGTTACTTCTTCAGGCTTAATAATATAGGGAATAGTTTTTACAACCGGAGATTCGCAGGCAGCCAGTGAAGCAGCAGCAACAGTAAATCCAAGGTACTTTAAAAAATCGCGGCGTGAAGTGTTTGAAGTAGTGATTGCTTCTCTTCCCAAAAATTCTTCAATAGGCATTTCTTTGGCAAACTCCTTGTCTCTTGCCTTTATAAAAGCAGGACTTTCATTCAGTTCTTCAAGTCCTTTCCAATATTTTTTTTGATTCGCCATAGTATTAGTATTCAGTTGTCAGTAATCAGTTGTCAGTTGTTTTCTTTTACAATTTACAATTCACCATTTACTATATTAGTAATGACATTTTCCACATTCCAAACCGCCCATTTCAGCTTCCGTAACCTTGCGGGATGTATCTTGTTTCATAAGGGCTTCGTGTAATTTAGTGTAATAGCCATTACCTTGCATTTGAACCGGGGTTTGGCGATGGCAATCTATACACCATCCCATAGTCAATGGGGCAAATTGCTGGTCGGTGGTGAAGGAAGCAACATCTCCGTGACAGTTTTTGCAATCTAATTTACCAACAGATACGTGCTGCGAGTGATTGAAGTATGCAAAGTCGGGTAATACGTGAACGCGGTTCCATTTAACCGGATGCGGAGCCTTGGTGTATGCAGCTTTTTGAGGGTCCCAACCAACTGCATCGTATACCTTAGCAATTTCCTTTTGGAAATCCGGGTTTGAACCTTGAATTCCTTTGTGGCAGTTCATACATACATTTAAAGTAGGTATTCCTGCAACCTTTCCCTTTTCAGCGCCAGAGTGGCAATAGATACACGCAATACCATTTTGTCCGGCATGCACATCGTGGCGGAAGTTAATTGGTTGTGAAGGATGGTAGCCAGGTGTTACATCAATGCCCCACAAATACTCCCAGCCATAGGTAACAAAGCAAGCAAACAGGAATATATTAATAACTGCAAAATGAACTTTGTGCGTTTTAATCCAATGTATTGTTCCTTTCCAGAATCCCATATCTACTGTGGGAATGCCCTTCTTTTCATTGGCAACTGTAAGTAAGGATTTACGAACGGTGCGCAATACAGTAATAATGATTAGCAAAACACCAATTATCAACAATACAATCCATTTATCGCTTACACCGCTTTCCGTTTTAGCTGAGCCGGTTGTTGATGTTTCGCCTCCTGTGGTTTGAGCAACTTCTTTGGGTGGGTTGGCTACGTATGCAATAATATTCTTTATCTGGTCGTCGGTTAATGTGCCATCAAATACAGTCATTGCTACACCATTATTATCGGCATAAACCTTATTTGCATATGCATCGCCACTCTTCCTTAAAGCTGCATTGTTCTTTATCCACTTAAACATCCAATCCTGATAAGGAGCAGGAACTCTGTCAGTTACTCCCTGCAATCCGGGGCCGGTAACTTTATTAGAGCCTAAGCTATGGCAAGTGGCGCAATTCGCATGGAAAAGCTTACCGCCTTCAGCAATATTGGCTGCTGAAGGAGCATCGGCAGCATAGGTTATAGTTGTAAATACCAGCGCAAAGACAAAGGCGAGAAAAGCTGCCAACGACTTTTGGAGCTTTGTAATCAGCTTGTTCATGTTTAGGAGGTGTATATTTTTCTTTTAATCGCCGCCAAAAGTAAAAGAAAATTGAATCACACAACAAAAAATTTGTCAGGAATTTGTTTTGATTTATCAACCGCCGGAACCTATTTCAAAATATTATTTGTAACAGGCTGAATTTCATACCCCTGTTGCAGTAAAAAGTCAAGTGCCCCCGGCAATAATGTTGTTAATTTATTTTTTGCTTTGAGATTATCATGAAATACCAGTATAGAGCCTGGTCTTACTTTTCTCTTTAGGATATCCATGCATTTTTCGGCAGAGATAGTTACATCATAGTCCGGCAAAAGCACATCCCAAAAAATTAATTTGTATTGATTTTTAAGTTCATTATACTGACCCGGTGTTATTTTACCGTAAGGAGGCCGAAAAAGGTTTGAAGAAATGTATTCTGCGCATTGGCTGACGTTGTTAACATACTTATCTAATGAAGTTTTCCATCCCTTTATATGATTGAACGTATGATTTCCAACAAAATGGCCTTCATCTGTTATATATTTATACAATTCCGAGTGTTTTTTCGCATTTTCTCCTACGCAGAAAAAGGTTGCTTTTATTCTGTACGTTTTAAGCGTGTCTATAATATATGGTGTTGATTCCGGAATAGGACCATCGTCAAATGTAAGGTAAACGATTTTTTTTCCATGCGTATCTAGGCGGCAAATTATTTCCGGAAGAAAGATTTTAGCAAGTGTGGGTATTCGCGACCTGTACATTTTATAGTATAACTACTTTGTACAAACTTAAAACTTATTTGGAAAGGTGGTAACTAAAAAAATCGCGGCAATGCCGCGATTTTTTTAGTTAGGGGTGGAGTACAGTTAATTATTTTTGTATGATTCGTATGTTTTATTTTCCTGAAGCGTGTATACTATCTGATGCAGTTCATCCAGTTTCTTGTTTGGGAAAATATCCTGCAGTTGTTCGGCGCTGACGGTAGCCGGATTTTTGAAATGCCTCTTTACAGCATAGTAGTACTTTTTATTGGTAATTTTTTCATTTACGTAACGGATAGGGGATGCCAGCAACAATATAGGCAAGGGTGCAACCATTACAATGATAAATGCAAATTGCAGAATACTTTGAATGTTTAAAGTGATGTGCATAGTTGTTATCAGTTTGATAACGCAAAGGAATATTATACGGGATAAATTAAACATGATTTGCAGCAGTTATGTAATGATTTTTTGCATTTTTTCAGATGATTTATATCAGCAGGTTTTATTGGGTGACGAATTCTATATTAAAATAAATTCAGCAAGTTTTAATTTATATTATATTAATAAATTTTACATCCCGTTATATAATTCAGACTTCACATTTTGTACAGAGTTTATTTTAAGGAAAAATTATTTCCCCTGCGCTGAAAGGCGGAATACTCTGTCAATTATGAAGAACAGATGAAGGAAATAAATACTTTTCCTCATTAAACTTTAATACGTACTTTTGCATCTATAGTTGTAAACAACACCCCCCTATGAAGAAGATATGTGGCGTACTGGTTTTTACGGTTTTATTTTTCACTGTTAAAAGTTTCGGAGGAAATCACATTTCAAATCCTGACGTAAGTAAGTTTTCAATCAATCCAGTTTCACCTAAAGAAGATACTTTAAAAAAAACGGACGCGAAAGATACTGCCGATGCTGATAGTATAAGGTCGTATGCATTTGGTGTTAATTATGGCAGTGACCAGCAATACCATGGTGTTCATTCCGATTTAAAGTTACCCTATATTCAACCAAATTTTACCTACACTGCCCCAAAAGGTTTTTATTGCGAATTACTGGACCAATATATTATTGGTGGCGGATCAAAATATAATGCCTTTGCAGTTGACCCGGGATGGAATATTGATTTGGCAGATAATACTACCCTGAATTTTAACTGGGAGCACTTCTTTTTAGGAAGTCATCCGCCCCAAATACTTGCCAGCGTTGATATTTCTAATACCATTGAAACATATATCGAACAATGGATTGGAGAAACAGAAGGGAAACTGTCGGTGGATTATGATATTTATAAAAGGACTTCAAAAGTAAAAACCCCGAATGATATTATTATTTCGCCGGAGGTTTTACACGATTTCAAAATCACTCTTGGAAAAAAATCTTCCCTTACACTTGAGCCTGAAGGTAGCATTGATTTCGGCACAAGGAATAGTTATACGCATGCCCAAGCCAATGCAAATAATAATGAACAGTCACCTAAAAAGGATACCCTGAAAAATAATTCTTCCTTTGGCACATTGGATTATTTGCTTGCCTTCAGCGTTGATTATAAAGTAGGTAACTTTGAGTGTGAACCCGGGATTAATTATGATGTCCCTTTATATGCCGTCCCAAATGTACCCTCAAAGCCAATTGCTTACGTTACAATAGCATTAACTTATACCATAGACCACAAAATTAAACCGGCTAAGAAGCCTACCCATTGAATACTTTTCCGCTAAGCAGGCAAATACTTTATGCCACCGGCATGATGGGGTGGTCTATTATGGTAAACCTTATCGGAGTAATGCTGGTTTATTTTTACCTACCTCCTATTCATTCAGGCTTGCATGTACTCATAACCCAACGCACTTTTTTGGGGATATTTACCCTTATGGCGCTTATTACAGCCGGTGGCCGCCTTACCGATGCTATATATGACCCTTTTATTGGAAAAACAAGCGATTCATGGAAAAGCAAGCGAGGAAGAAGGATTCCGTTTATGATGTTCAGTATTATTCCTACCGTAATATGTTGCGCAATGGTATTCTTCCCGCCAATTAATGCTGTCAGCAGAACAAATGTTCTTTGGCTGGCTTGTTTTCTTACCCTATTCTTTATGGCCGCTACCACTTATATTATTCCTTACAACTCACTCCTTCCGGAATTGGCCGCCACCAATGAAGATAAAATTAAACTATCCACTTTTCAGCAGGCAGGGTTTATTCTGGGCGCTATAATATCTTCTTTCGTCAATAACCTGGCCGATTTATTTTCCCGTCTGTTAAATATACCCGGAAGAGAAGCCTGCGTTCAATATGCGGTGGTTTTATTAGCTATTGTAGGCGGAATTGTAATGTTGATACCTGTTTTGGTCGTAAACGAAAAAAAATACTGCCATTCCGTGCCATCCACCACACCCCTGTTTAAAGCATTAAAGCAAAGCCTTTCAAGCCGCAATTTTATTTACTTTATTGTGGCGGTATTCTCTTATGCCATGGCTCTGAATATTATTACCAATGGACTGCTCTACTTTTTAACTGTTTTATGCCATATTGACGATTCTCAGGGGCCAAAATTTGTGGGCTATTTATTTTTGCTGGCGTTGCTATGTTTCCCCATCGTAAATATTTTAGCCAAGCGCATGGGTGAAAAAAAACTGCTGGTGTTTTCATTCCTTGTCCTTGGTTTAGTATTTGCCGGTATTGCCTTAATAGGTAAATTGCCAATTCCACCCGTTGTTCAGCTTTATATTTTTTTGGGAATTGCGGCATTTCCGGTCGCTACGCTGGGCATATTGCCCAATGCTTTGCTGGCTCGTATTGCAGCCGAAAATACAGCTGCAACAGGCGATAACAGGGAAGGAACTTATTTTGCCGTCAACTTTTTTTCGATAAAAGTAGGCCAAACATTCGGCTTGGCAATATTTGCAATGCTCACCATATACGGCAAAGACCCTGGCCATGATTTCGGCCTCCGTTTAAGCGGAATGTTCGGGTGTGCTTTGTGCATAATGGCGGGCCTTATTTTCACAGGGTTTAAAGATTCAAGAAAAACAAGCTAATCTGTCCAAATCAGGATTTTTTCGGCTGATACTTAAAATGTCATGCTGCAATTCAACGGAAAAGTAGTATCTTTGAGGTAATTTTTAAAAATAAAACCATGTTACTTTTTTTAGAAGCTATTAAACCGGGTGAAATTATATTGATACTTGCCGTAGTGTTGTTACTTTTCGGCGGAAAGAAAATACCAGAATTAATGAAGGGCCTAGGACAAGGAATAAAAGAATTCAAAGATGCCTCAAAGGGCGGTGCAGATAAGGACAACACCGGTAAAGAAGCTGACGATTCAAAGGGGCAGTTGAAGTAATAAAATTCACTCATATTTTTAATTACATCGGGCTTGTTTCAAAAATAAGAATGTAATTACATAATAATAAATTTAACTTTTCCTGGTTTTAACAGTCAAAGGGGATGAACAGCACTATAACCGGAAAAATCGTGAAAAAAGTACTTGGAATATTTTTATTCCTATTTATCTCCTGTTTTGCTTTTGCAACGCACGAAGTAGGCGGTTATATCTCCTTAAAATGCATGGGTGGAACCACCTACGAGGCAAGCATATTTACATATACCAATACCGCTAACACCACAGCCGACAGGGATACCATGCGGATATACTGGGGCGATGGAACAAGTGAAATACTTTACAGGGTTAACGGGCAATCGAACTACCTGATTCCGGGGGATTATTACCCAAACGGAGAACCACTTTGCAACTATGATTTAAGCCCGCCTAATGGTGGACCTCCTCAGGCTTTAGCAAACGCCAGAAAACTGAATATTTATACTGGTACGCATACGTATCCAGGTCCCGGTAATTATACCCTTGCTACCGACGACCCCGACAGGATGGCTCAAATAAACAATATTATAAACTCCGTAAATGTTGATTTTTTCCTATTCCATACTATCACCATTAGCCCTTTAGCGGGCTGTGTAAATACGCCAATAATTACAAACTCACCGGTTTGCCAATATGGTTGCGCAGGGCAATGCTACACTTACAATCCCGGTGCATATATCCCTACCCCTCCATCGGATGCCAGCGATAGTATTGCATATTCCCTTGGAAACAGCCTACAATGGTATCGTGAAATTGTACCGGGCAACATTAATCCGGGAGCAAGGGTTAATGATACCACAGGAACGCTTACATGGTGCCCGGAAAGCTATCAGGCAGGCAAATGGAACTTTGTAATATTAATGGTTACCTGGAGGAGGACAAGTATTGAAGGAGAAAAAGTGATTATACCCATTGACACTACAGAGTTAGAATTGGAAGTAATTATTGATACTACCTGTATTACTACACCGCCAACGGTTTCAACCACCAGCACCTGCGTGATAGCCGGCTCCAATATAAAACTTGACTTTCATGCATCGGATGTAGCTGGAAAGCCTATTTTTATTACCGATGCAGGAGAACCTTTTTCATTGAATCCTCCCGCTACCTTAACCGGCTATACGCCCCCCAGCACAAGCGTAAACCCTATTTTTAACTGGCAAACTACCTGCGCCGAAGTGCGTGAAAACCCTTATCAGGTACTAATAACAGCAACTGAAAAAATTCTTCAAAAAAACGGCGACTCTGCGTTCTTCAGCAGCTACGGAACTTCATTTATAAAAGTAATAGGGCCACCTCCGCCAAATCTTACAGCTACAGTTGAAGGCACCACGGTATGCTTAAATTGGGGTGCAAGTCCTTGCCCGCAAGCAACCGGATATAACATTTACAGGGCAACAGGTTGTGTGAATTGGGTACCAGACCCCTGTACAACCGGTGTTCCGCCCACTACAGGTTTTACACTTATTGCTACCAATGTTGGAATAAATAATACTACTTATTGCGACAGCAATGGAGGCGCCGGACTTTCTCCCAATGTACATTATAGTTATATTGTGGATGCCACCTACCCCCTGCCTGATGGCTCTCAAAGCATTGCTTCTGATGATACATGCGTGTACATAACATTGAGTGTACCTACAATTACGAATGTGAGTGTTACTAAAACAGACCCCTTAAATGGGCAAATGTTCGTCCGTTGGATGAAACCATTAGCCGATTCCACCGACCTAGATACTATTCAATTCCCTCCTCCTTATCAATATACGCTGGAGCGTGGTTCCGGAATGCATGGCTTGAATTTCAAAGTACTAAAATCTTTTACGTCCGCAGTTTATAATGATAAAAGTTTAGATACGACATATACCGATACCGGAATAGATACGCAGGACAGCAGTTTTAATTACCGGATTTTATTCTATTATACCAATGCCACATCAAACAAGTTAACCTACTTAGGTTCATCCGGAACGGCATCATCTATCTATTTGCGGTTACAGCGGGAAGACAAAAGCATGAAATTAGGCTGGTCATCGGCAGTACCCTGGACGAACGATACATTTTTTGTTTACCGCCAGAATCCATTGGTTTCACCTGCCTATAATTTTATTGGTGAGGTGGCAGGGCATACCAGTTATTTAGATACGGGCCTGCATAATGGCACACAATATTGCTATTACGTTAAATCGAGCAGCCATTATGGTTCAGCAGTTATCATGCATCCGCTTTATGATTCTTCCGAAACTATGTGTGGTACCCCTTATGATACCATTGCACCCTGTGCACCTTCTTTGTCTGTAAGTGCAAAATGTGTGCTATACGAAGACTCCATTATTTGGACCAATCCAAATACACTCTGCCCAAATGCCAATAAGGTTGTAAAATACCAGGTATTTTATACTCCCGTTGAAAACGGCGACATGTACTCGATAGCTACGTTAGATTCCAGCGCCACTTTTTATGTTAATAGCGATTTGGCATCTGTTGCTGGCTGCTATGCCGTTATAGCATATGACTCAGCAGGACAAGCAAGCCCCTTAAACACCATTTGCGTGGACAATTGCCCGATTTATGTTTTGCCCAATGTGTTTACCCCCGGCAACGGAGGTATAAACTCACTGTTTACTCCGTTAGAGCCTTTCCGCTATGTTCAAAGCATAGATATTAATATTTATAACCGCTGGGGACAAGTAATGTTCCATACCACCAACCCGAAAATAAATTGGAACGGTACTGATGAACACTCGAACGAGCCCTGCCCTGATGGCGTTTACTATTATATATGCACCGTAAATGAAATCCGGCTTACGGGTATTGTACCTGTTGAACTTAAAGGATTCATTCAGTTAATAAGATAGCTATTTATAAAAATAATTTTAACCCGTCATACGCCAAATGTATGTTAGCGGGCAACTCCTTTTCTATATCGGCATGTTTGCCTAATTGATGGCTAATGTGAGTTAGGTAAGCTACTTTAGGTTTTAGTTCATTTACCATTTCTATGGCTTCATAAAGGGTAAAATGTGAGATATGTTTTTCACGGCGGAGAGCATTCAGCACCAATACCTCCGAACCGAAAATTTTTTCTTTTTCACTTTCAGGAATTGAATTGGCATCGGTTATATAAGTAAAATTATTTATGCGGAATCCCCACACCGGCAACAGATGATGCATAACCTTAATGGGAATAAATTTGGTTTGCCCGATGGTAAAGGGCTCCCCGTTGATATGATGCATATTCACTTCCGGAATTCCGGGGTATTTATCGGTTGAAAAAATATACCACAAAGACCTTCTCAAAGCCTTTTCCACGTTATCATCTGCATAAACATCAATGGCTTGTTTCATGGTAAAATTAAAAGCCCGAATATCATCCAACCCTGCAATGTGGTCGCGGTGTTCATGGGTGAAAATAACAGCATCTAAACGCTTCACATCTTCACGTAGCATCTGTTGACGGAAGTCAGGCCCGGTGTCAATTACAAACACCTTTTCCCCATCTTCAATAAGAAGGGATGAACGCAGGCGCTTGTCTTTTTCGTCGGTTGAACGGCATACATCGCAATCGCAAGCTATTAGCGGTACTCCCTGCGATGTGCCGGTTCCGAGAAATGTAATTTTCAAGTTGGAAAGTATTGACTGTGATGTACGAAATTACGAATTATTTACCGGTCTGTGGGCTCAAAATAAATCTAATCATTTTGCAAGCAGGGCTAAATTTCGACCCGTAATTTCAATTCTTCAACACAGGATAGCACCATTTCACCGAAAATATTGGCAGAATAGGTATAATAGTTTTTAGTTTAGATGATAAAAAGAGGCCAAAATACAAACCTTTAATACCGAAAATTATGAAAAAATACATTGGCATTTTAACTGGTGTTATTCTGCTTTTTGCCGCTTGCGTTCCTAAGCGGGAGTTGCTAAGTGAACAAGGCAGGGTTAAAGAATTGCAACGCGACAGTGTTGGAACACATACAAAACTGAAAAATTGCAATGCAGATGTGGCGACATTGGAAAAAGATACGATGGATTTAAAGAATTCCATAAAAGACCTTTCGGCAAGCTACCAATCTACCGTTGCAAATTCAAACATGACTATTGCCGAACAAGCTGCCCGGTTAAAGAACCTTGAAGGGCTTATACAAGCCCAAAAAGATGTGATGAATAAACTGAAGAAAACGGTTGCCGATGCATTGATTAATTTTAAGCCGGATGAGTTAAGCGTGTATCTGAAAGATGGCAAACTGTATGTTTCACTTCAGGAGAAGCTTCTTTTTGCGTCCGGAAGTGCAGTGGTTGACCCTGAAGGAAAACAAGCGTTGCAAACCCTTGCGGCAGTATTGATTAATACACCGAACATCACAATAGATATAGAAGGACATACCGACACTGTCCCCATTACAGGGAAATATGAGGACAATTGGGCTCTAAGCGTGGCACGTTCCACAGCTATAGCCCGAATCCTTGTTAAAGATTATGGTGTAGACCCACACACTATTATTGCTTCCGGGAGGTCTAAATATTACCCTGTAGCTGAAAACACCACGCCGGAGGGAAGGGCTAAAAACCGCAGAACAGAAATTATTCTAACACCTGATTTAACAGAGCTTTTCAAACTGCTGAACCAATAAGAAAGCTGTAAAATGGCTTCTGTGCTGATGAAGCAGGAAGCCATTATTGTTTAATTATCTTTCCTTCTCCAACCAGACTAACATTTTTGGTTAAAACCCTATAGAAATAAACTCCGGAGGTCTGGTTGCTTAAATCAATACTGAATTTTGGATTGTCAATCGGGAACTTTGAGAACACTTTTTCACCAAGTACATTATAAACCTCAACAGAAGGCTCATTGATAATTCCAGACAATTCCATCTTAAAAATGCCGCTGCTTGGGTTAGGGTAAACCAAAATACTGGTTGCCGCAATGGTTGATTTTATTGTGGACACTGCCAACATGGTTTCATCACAGCCATAGGATTGCGAATTGTAAAAATTCCTTACATCACTTACCCTTGACGGAAGCATGGTAACAGGGTAAACATTGCCATACCCTGAATCTCCCCGTGAAAATACAAGCGCTAAGTCAAGTGATTTTACACCTCCTGAATTTAATGTGGAAGGGCCGGTACTGCTTATTCCTTTCCTATCTCCCTGCACATCTCTTGCGTAATTTCAGACCATTCGGTTGAACTATCCGGGTTTCCTGAAAACATATAATTTGATTTTGTGCTTCCACCAAAACCATTCCCTCCATAGGTAGCATGGGTGCTGTCTCCCCATACATTTTCCATATAGAAATAGTACCATAAGGGAGTAGTAGGGGTGCCCATCGTATCCGAGAAGCCATAGTTGTAATACATGAAATGGGTCATGGTATCGCACATATAGGCCAGTGACTGAGCGGCTGGCGCATTCAGGTATCCCAATTCTCCTGCAAAATTTCCATCACCGTTAGCATTATATGCCTGCCCGTCGTATGTGTACCAAAAATTATTCGCTGAATCACACCCAATTAAGTTTTGCCCCCCATTGCCTACATCCATATCTATCCAGTTGCCATAGTAAACGCTGTCATAATTATTTTTAGAAAGATTGAAAATATCGTAGTGCAAAAAGGTGGTTTCATTTACAGTGGTGTCGGCACTCTTAAATTGGTATGCCATCAGGTGTACCTCTATTCCTAATTTTTTACCACCTGTTTCAGTATGTGCAGGGCCACGGTCGTCATTAAAAATGGTGTACAAAGCTTCATCGCCGCGTATAAGTGGGTAATCTCCGCCCGAAGGGTCATAATAACCATTGTGGTCGGAATCTACATACGGGGCAAGTTTTGCCATTTCGCCCAGGGATATATTTCCGTTCCCCGGCCAGTTTAATATCGAAGCGGGAATGTTTGAACCGAATTTTCCTTCTCTGAAACTGTCGATAGTAGATTTGTAAATCAACCAGGCATGGTTCCAAAGTGTATCCTGGTGAGTGGAGTAATTAAGGCTATCCATCATCGGTCCGGGCCAAAAATCGGTTCCATTCTGGTGATATGTTTGTGCGGCAATATGCAGTTGATGCCCTGCATCCATTCCACCTACCCAAAGAGCGCCGCAAAAAATACTTGTGACATCGCCGGGGTAGGGAACAAAATAGGCTGGCAGCCCTGTTGATTTGAAATTTTGTGTTCCATCTGCAGTGTATAATGCGCTTACACCATTTGTATTGATAACTCCGGTATCATATTTCGGGACCTGTGCCAGAGACAAAACACATACAGGCAAAGCGATTAAGAGCGAAAGTAATTTTTTCATAGTGTTTGATTTTTAGTGTATGCATCACCAAAATTAATCAATCACACAGCTTTTGCGAGCGAGACTTATTGTACGGCGGGTTTGACTTATTATATGGCAGGAATTTGCCAATAAAGTGCAAATATGGGGGTGCCAAAAAGTGTAAAATGATGTATGAATGGACAAGGATTGTAAAGGTATTTTAAGGAACAATTAGAAACCTCCTGTAAGTGTTGCATATCCTGCATTTGCAGAGTTATAAACACCTATTGAAAAAATAAGTTTTGAGAAGTCCTTAAGTGATGCGAAAAAGAGATAATTTTGCGAGACGCAGAAAAATTGCGGAATTGAAGACTAAAAAATGAAGAACGCACTTGTATCGGTATTTGATAAAGAGGGACTGGAACCTATTGTTCGCCAGTTTGATAAATGTGGGATTACCATTTTCAGCACCGGGGGGACCCAAAAATTTATTGAAGGTTTAGGAATCAATGTTGTTCCCGTTGAGGACATTACTTCCTTCCCATCTATACTGGGGGGTAGGGTAAAAACCCTTCATCCGCGTGTGTTTGGCGGTATATTAGGCAGGAAAGATTTAGCCTCTGACCTCGCAGAACTGGATAAATATGAAATTCCACCCTTCGATTATGTGGTGGTTGACTTATACCCTTTTGAAAAGACGGTTGCTGAAGGCAAACCTGATGATGAAATCATTGAAAAGATTGATATTGGCGGTATTTCACTCATTCGTGCTGCTGCCAAAAATTACCAGCATGTTACAGTTATTCCATCGAAAGACGAATATGGAAAACTACTCGATATCCTTTCCAATCACGATGGGGAATCAACTATAGAACTCCGCAAAGAGCTTGCAAAGCGTGCGTTTGAAGTAAGTTCACATTACGACACCCAGATAAATGCGTATTTCATGGGGAATGGGGCAAGTTTTAGTAAAAAAGTAAGTGGGGCCAAAGTATTACGCTATGGTGAAAATCCGCATCAAAAGGCTAATTTCTATGGAAACCTTGATGAGGTATTTACACAAATTCATGGCAAGGAACTTTCATACAATAACCTGCTTGATATTGATGCCGCATTCAATTTGATTTCTGAATTTAATGAAATTACTTTTGCTGTAATCAAGCATAACAACGCCTGTGGCATTGCATCCCGCAAAAACTTGTTGGATGCATGGAAAGATGCACTTGCAGGCGACCCCATATCAGCTTTTGGTGGTATTCTAATCACCAATGCGAACATTGATGAAGCTACCGCAAAGGAAATTAATACACTGTTCTTCGAAGTGCTGATTGCTCCTTCGTTTGACTCGGCAGCATTGGATATTTTGAAGACTAAAAAGAACAGGATGCTATTGCAATCGCATTCGTTTAAATTTCCTGAAAAAAATTTCCGTTCGTTGCTGAATGGAGTAGTGGAGCAGGACAGGGATTGGAAAACCGACCTGATTGCTGATATGCGCCAGGTAACTAAACTCGCTCCTACAGAACAGGAATATACCGACCTGGAATTTGCCAATAAAATTGTGAAACATCTTAAATCAAACACCATTGTATTGGCTAAAAACAAGCAATTATTAGCTGCCGGAACAGGTCAGACATCCCGTGTGGATGCACTGAAACAAGCCATTGAAAAAGCCGCAGCCTTTGGTTTTGATTTGCATGGGAGCGTAATGGCTTCCGATGCATTTTTCCCTTTCCCTGACTGTGTGGAGATTGCACACAATGCGGGGGTAACATCCGTAATTCACCCGGGCGGTTCCATAAATGATGAGAAGTCTATAGCATTTTGCGATGGAAACAATATGTCTATGGTTTTAACCGGAACACGCCATTTTAAACATTGATTTCAACCCCAACTAATTATTTAACTCATGGGATTATTCAGTTTTCTGCAACAAGACATAGCCATTGACTTGGGAACGGCCAACACTATTATCATTCATAATGATAAAGTGGTTGTGGACGAGCCTTCTATTGTGGCTATGGACAGGATGACCGGGAAGGTTATCGCCATTGGGCGCATTGCGCAACAAATGCATGGCAAAACGCACGAAAACATAAAAACTATCCGTCCGCTGAAAGATGGTGTAATAGCTGATTTCAATGCTGCCGAGCACATGATACGTGAATTAATCCGCATGATTCACTCCGGCAGAAGGTGGTTCACGCCTTCCCTGCGCATGGTTATCTGTATCCCTTCCGGTATCACCCCTGTGGAACAACGTGCAGTTAGGGATTCTGCCGAGCACGCGGGAGGTAAAGAAGTGTATTTACTGCATGAACCTATGGCTGCCGCAATTGGTATCGGTATTGATGTAGAAGAGCCAATGGGCAACCTGATTGTGGATATTGGAGGCGGTACAACTGACATCGCTGTTATAGCGTTAGGTGGTATTGTTTGCGATAATTCTATCCGTGTAGCTGGTGATGAGTTTACTGCCGATATTGAAGAATACATGCGCCGCCAGCACAATATGCTGATTGGTGAAAGGACTGCAGAGCGCGTGAAGATAGAAGTGGGTGCCGCTATTTCAGAATTGGAAAACCCTCCGCCGGACTATCCTGTGCATGGACGCGATTTGATGACCGGTATCCCAAAAGAAATACAGGTTTCCTATTCGGAAATTGCACATGCGGTGGATAAATCCATTTCGAAAATTGAAGAAGCGATTTTGCAGGCGCTGGAAAAAACCCCGCCCGAACTTTCAGCGGATATTTACCGCACGGGAATTTATCTGGCAGGCGGTGGCTCTATGCTTCGCGGGCTTGACAAACGTATTTCCGCCAGGACCAAATTACCTGTCCATATTGCTGAAGACCCTTTACGGGCAGTTGCACGTGGCGCCGGTATTGCGCTTAAAAATATTCACCGTTTCCCATTCCTGCTCAAATCCTGAAGATACAAACAGCTAATAGCTACCAGCTAATAGCGAACAGCTAAATTCCATGTCTGGTATAATTGCATTTCTGCGGAGGTTTTATTTTTTCGTACTCTTTGTTATTTTAGAAATAACTTCTTTAGCTTTTGTTTTTACCAATAACTACTACCATCAGTCTGGGTTTTTCAATTCATCCAACCGGATATCAGGAACTGTATATACAGCATATTCAGGCGTTACTTCCTATTTCAGCCTGAAGAAAGTGAACCAGCAATTGGCGGAAGAGAATACACATTTGTTAAATCTTGCAACGGATATAAAAGATACATCTAACCATAAAAAAATACCAAAAACTAACCCGTTCGGGCAGCAATTTAATTTCATCCTCGCCGAAGTGATTGATAATTCAACAAACCTCCCGAATAATTACCTGACCCTTAACGCAGGCTCTGATATTGGCATTGGGGAGGGTATGGGAGTAATCAGCCCTTCAGGAATTGTAGGGGTAGTGGCAAAAGTTTCCCCGCATTATTCGGTTGTGATGTCATTGCTGCATAAGAAAGCATTAGTGAGCGCCATGTTTAAAAAGAGCGGGACTTTTGGCACATTGGCATGGGGCGACAAAATGGATTACCGCTTTGCCACGCTTACGCAAATCCCAATGAGTGAAAAAGTAAAAATAGGTGATACCATTTCTACCAGCGGGTTTTCCAATGTTTTCCCGAAAGGGGTTATGGTAGGGACTGTGGATGATTTCAAATCTATTCCGGAACTATATTTTTATGTGGTGCATGTAAAGCTCTCTACTGATTTTAAGAACCTGCGATATGTTTATGTGGTAAGTGATTTGAAGAAAACAGAAAAAACCTCGTTGGAAACAGATGCGGAGAATTCATTAAATGAAAAGGTGAAATGATAATTGAAGCAGGCAAAAATATCCTTCGTTTCCTGTTTTTCATCCTGCTGCAGGTTACTATTATCAGGCATTTGGATATGGGTATCTATTTCAATCCTTTTGTCTTTGTAGGCGCCATTTTGATGCTGCCTTTGCGAATGGATAAAACGCTTGTATTGTTTATTGCATTTGCCACCGGATTAATTATAGATATGTTTTACAATACCATGGGGATGAATGCGGCAGCCTGTACTTTTATGGCTTTTTGCAGGCCATCCATTCTGCGGTTTTATTCGCCGGCGGGAGATTATAATGCAGATGCTTCGGCAACGGTCGGCTCTATGGGGATTCGTTGGATGGTGAGCTATGCGGGGGTATTGGTTTTCCTCCATCACCTTGTATTATTCTATTTGGAGATGCTGTCCTTCCACGGTTTTTTCACCACGCTTCTTAAAGTTATTTTAAGTGGAGTCACCACGCTTATTTTGCTCCTTGTAACACAAAGTATTTTATTCCGAAACGCATCATGAATAGCCTTTTTGCTGACCGAAAATATATCATTGGCGGCATCTTTCTTGTTGCGTGCATAGCTTTTATCATCCGCATGTTTTACATGCAGGTGATAGATGAAACACTTAAGCTGGATGCGAGTAATGAAACCTTCAGGCATATCACTCAATATCCCCCGCGGGGATGTATTTATGACCGCAAAGGACGCTTACTTGTGACAAATGAAGCGGCTTATGACATACTTGTAACACCTTCCCTTGTCAAGGATTTTGATACCGATTCCTTTTGCAGTGATTTGGGAATTACAAAAGCCGATTTTATTTCCGGTATAAAAAAAGCGACCATTCAAAATACGGCGTATCACGCATCAGTATTCATGAAAGAGGTAACGCCGGAGATTTATGCTGCCTTCCAGGAGAAGCTTTATAAATATCACGGGTTCACCTCGCAGGTGCGCACAGTAAGGCGGTACCCGATGAAAGTGGCACCGCATATTTTAGGGTATATCGGTGAAGTGAACAAAGCATTATGCGACCGGAATCCGAATTATAAAGAGGGCGATTATATTGGTATCAGCGGGATAGAGGAATCTTACGAAAGCGATTTGCGCGGCACAAAAGGCGTTAAGATTATGATGTTCGATGCAATGAATAAAGAGGTGGGCGATTACAAAAGTGGAAAGTTTGATACACTCCCACAAACAGGTGCTAACCTGACTTGCAGTATTGATGCGGAATTGCAGGAGTATGGTGAACAATTAATGCAGAATAAGGCAGGCAGCATTGTAGCCATTGATCCGGAGACAGGCGAAATATTGGCGCTGGTATCAAGCCCTTCGTATGACCCGAACCTGATGGTGGGTAGTGTGCGTGGTAAAAATTATGTAAAGCTTTTACATGATAGTATTGATGTGCCTTTATTCAACCGTGCACTGATGGCAATGTACCCGCCCGGTTCTACATTCAAAACCATTGAAGCCCTTATCGGGCAGCAGGAAGGCGTGCTGAATGAAAACACTGCCTACAATTGCCCCGGGGCTTTCCATTTGGGAAATATATCTGTAGGGTGCGATGCGAAGCATGGAACACTGCAACTGGAAAAAGCGATTGCTCTTTCCTGCAACACCTATTTCTGTAATGTTTTCATGAGCATCATGAATAACAAAAAATATAACTCTACCGAAGATGCTTTTAATTCATGGAGGAGATACGTAACCAGCTTTGGCATTGGCATCCGGCCGGATATAGATTTGCCAAGCGCATTGCGCGGTTCCTTGCCTACACAAAATTATTACGACAAATATCATGGGCGCGGGCATTGGAAAGGGGCCACTATTATTTCACTCGCAATTGGTCAGGGAGAATTGGGTGTAACTCCTTTGCAAATGGCTAATCAGGCTGCTATTATTGGTAATAGGGGGTATTATTACCTGCCGCATATTATCAAATCTATCGGAGATAAACCGACTATAAAAAAATATGCAACCAAGCACTTTGTACCCATTGATGCAAAATATTTTGACATTGTTGCCGATGGTATGTGCGATGTGGTGAACGACGGAACAGCTGCCGGCAGTAAAATTCCGGGGATAATTATGTGTGGGAAAACAGGTACCGCCCAAAACCCGAATGGAAGAAATAATTCATTGTTTATTGCTTTTGCACCTAAGGACCATCCGCGCATTGCCGTGAGTGTGGTGATTGAGCGTGGTGGATGGGGGGCAGATTGGGCTGCGCCAATAGCCAGTTTAATGATTGAAAAATATTTGAATGATACCATCAGGAGAAAAGACATCGAAACAAAAATGATGCAAGGCAATACCATTCAATATCTTGCGGAAGAAAAGACTGCGCCTAAAAAGAAAAAGGGAAAAGTTACTGAACAGAAAACGGCAACCATCAAAAGGCATAAGCATAAAGATGAGTGACCGCCGCAGTAATATTATCCCGCACATCGACTGGTTCACAATTGGTATTTACCTGTGCATTGTTTTTATTGGCTGGATTAATATTTATTCAGCGGTATTAAACCCTGTACACCCCAGTATATTTGATTTTTCGCAACGCTACGGCAAACAATTCGTATGGATAATTACCGGATTTGTAATGGCCTTTTTAATCATGGTTTCCGATGCCAGTTTCTTTTCTGTTTTCGCTTATCCGCTGTATGGCATTTTTGTTTTTGCAGATTTGGCGGTGCGTTTTATCGGCAGGAATATTGCCGGCAGCCACTCCTGGTTCCGCATTGGTGAAATTGGCATACAGCCCGCGGAGCTTGGCATTTTCGCCATAAACCTTGGGCTTGCAAAATATTTAAGCAATGAAAAGAAAACAGACGTAAAAAAAATCAGGATGATTGCGGCTGTCATGGTAATTTTCCCCATGCTGCTAATCGTAATTCAAAATGAAACAGGCGTTGCCGTTACATATACCGCATTTATTTTTGTCTTATACAGGGAAGGTTTATCAGGCAATATATTGCTGGGAGGCTTTATGTTAATCACGCTTTTTATTTTGGCATTAGTCGGGAGTAAACTTGTAATTTCTATCGTTTTGATAAGCCTTGCCTTAATTGCATTCCTCATTTTCACAAGCCGCAAAGTGAAAGACCTCTCCAAAGTGGGTGGGATATTAGCTTTATGTTTGGCCATTGTGTTTGGCACCGATTATGGATTTAATCATTTAGAACCTCACCAAAAGAAACGGATACAGGTTTTCCTGCAACAGAATGTAAATAACAGCAAGGAGGGCTATAACCTCCACCAGGCGGAAATAGCAATTGCTTCGGGTGGCACTGTTGGCAAAGGTTATTTGCAGGGTACTCAGGCTAAATTGAATTATGTGCCCGCCCATGCCACCGATTTTATTTTTGTTACACCCTGCGAGGAATGGGGCTTTGTAGGCGCTACATTTATTGTAATCCTCTACTTCATTTTAATTATACGTTTGATATTTTTAGCGGAACGACAGCGCTCTCCTTTCAGCCGTATTTATGGGTATGGAGTAGCGTCCATATTCTTTATTCACGTCGCAATTAATGTGGGTATGAACCTTGGGTTAGTACCCGTAATCGGGATACCTCTGCCATTTATTAGTTACGGCGGCTCTTCTTTCTGGGCGTTTACACTGCTGATGTTTATCTTCCTGAGGTTGGATGCGGACAGGTTGCAGATATTGAGGTAAAAGAATTACCAAACCTCTTACTATCTTGTGTATTCTGCCTTTATAAAGGAATGGTTCTTTACATTGTCAGCTTTTTCATCTGAACTATCATAACTTGTAAAATATTCTATGTTTCCATATTTATTTTGAATACTATCGTGCCACGTGATAAACATACCATTGTCAAAAGAACCATTAACCTGAAATTCCTTAATATTTAGATTAGTGTCATTCCCAATCTTTTCAAACCAGCCATCTTTCCCTACAAATTCGACTTTATTATTAGGTAGAAATATTAAATACCCGTCCATTTCAGCATCAAAACCGTGGTAAGTGCTTTTAATAAATGACTTTGGGTATGGAGTCTTACCATCATAATAACCATAAAAAAAATGAGATTCGGCTTCTCCGTTTATTTCATCGAGTCTTGTAATTATAACACCATTACACTTATAATAAATTGGCGGATTGGAGTTTGAGC
Organism: uncultured Bacteroidota bacterium; assembly: GCA_903916255.1. Lineage (GTDB taxonomy): Bacteria > Bacteroidota > Bacteroidia > JABEUT01 > JABEUT01 > JABEUT01. The sequence goes on along the minus strand of CAIWVW010000101.1, from coordinate 793 downwards.
AAGAAACTAAAATCACAAATAAAATAAGTGTTAAATAATTTCTCATTGAATCTTTACTACAATTTGTCTTTCGTCTTCTCCCTTAACTGCTCCAACAAAATATTTATTGTTGAAAGATGCGTGCGGAAACTCAACACAGCAAGCCTTAGCATAAAGCGGTCTTCCAACATGGTAGAGGAAATAAAAACTCTTCCGTCTTTTACCATTTCTTCCATCATCCTTTTATTGAAAGCATTTGCATCGCCTGTTTTTGGTATGAAACGATACGATGCCACCGATAAATCAGGATAGGGGCCCATTTCAAAACCCATCTTTTTTACTTCGGAATAGAAATATCTTGCCAGCATTATTTTCTCTTCCAAACAGGCACGGAATGGCTTTAATCCTAGTAATTGCAGAGGCAGCCACAATCTCAATCCACGAAAGTGCTTGGTAAGTTCAGGAGATAAATCTGCCGGAGATAATTCTTCATCGGCGCTTAATGCATCCTGCATGTAATTTGCCTTATAGTATTGGGAATCCATTAAAGCCTGCCTATTCCTTACTAGTACCATTCCAAGTCCGTATGGTAAGAACAAACCTTTGTGTGGGTCCAATACTACCGAATCTGATAATTCAATGCCTTTCAGTGCTTGCTTTCCATAATCTGTCAATATGAAGAAACCTCCGTAAGCCCCGTCAATATGATACCATAGGTTATGTTTTTTTGCAATCTTACCAATGCTTTCCAATGGGTCAACCGCACCCACATCTGTAGTTCCCGCAGAAGCGATTACCAAAAATGGAATGAGGT
>CAIWVW010000100.1 GCA_903916255.1 uncultured Bacteroidota bacterium | reverse complement strand
CCTTGGCAATTATGAATTGAAAGGGTTTCTTAAGGACCAATATGACGCCTATATTACTCATCCAAATCCATCGGGGTATGTGTTTTATTACGCATCAGATTCAACAAATAATAGTGGTGCCTTATCAATAACTGCATTCGATTCTATAAATAAAACTATTTCGGGAACATTTAATTTTACCGCAAATGGTGGGGCAGGTGATGTTTCCGCAGGAATTTATACATTCCCAACTTCCATTATTATCACGAATGGAGTATTTACAAAAGTGCCACTATATTAAATTGCCCCCGTACCCGCGAAGTTGTATTTTGTGGGCAAGTAAGCTTTAAGCTGTGCTTGAATATTTGCTAAGTAAAACTTACAAGTTATAAACCCACGAAGTGCAACTTAGCGGGTACAAATAATACGGTAACGTCCGTTGCGGATTTTGGGATAACATCCGTTGCGATTTAGGGGTAACATCCGTTGCAATTTAGGGCAGACACATGGGTCTGCCCCTACGATGGGGCAACAATATTCTTCCTGCTGATTTTATAAATAGCTACCAGCAATAGAACCACCAGCGTGGTACTGACGATTACATATACTGCTTCTGAGCCACCGGCCTGGGTGCCAACTTTATCCACCGAATCGGTAATTATTTTGCGTTCTTCGAGGTAGGAGAATAGCACAGCCGCTCCATTATTGATAAAATGCGCAAAAATAGTGACCCATAACGAACCTGACCAAACCAGCAGATAACCGAGATAAACGCCCATTAACATGCGTGGCAAAAAACCATAAAACTGTAAGTGAATCGCGCTGAAAATAATTCCCGTTATCCATATGCCAATGTGGGTATTCTTTGTCATCTTCACCAATAGTTTCTGCATTACCCCACGGAAGAATAATTCCTCGGAAACGGCTGCTATTAAAGCAATCATAATTAGGTTTACAATAAGGTCGGTAAAAGTTTGATGGCTGATAAAAGCTACCGTAAGCGCATCGTCTTTGGCTTCGCTGTCTTTCATCCAGGCCTCCACTCCGTGCAACCATTCCGGCAATTGCAAATGGCTGTTAATTTCCACCAAAAAATTGATTAAAGGAGATGCTACCACCATCAAAATGCCACCAAGCAGCAATATGGATATTTTCCCTATTCGGTCGATATTCAAATAGGCTGCCCATTTGCGGGCAGCTAAAAAGGCAAAAACTATGGCAGGTACAATAAACAGTATAATGGCGGAGGCTATTTGCAGAATTTTCAATGTTTTTAACACATCCGGGTCGTCGAATGAACCGGTAGACTGAAGCACCATCAGGTTCACCTTTCCGGTCATCTGCGCCAGCATCATTCCTATCATAAGCAGGAATACTGCAATACAAAATAGCCCAATAAAAATTAACAACTGTGCAAATGGTTTGGCTCCTTCAAAAGGGGCAGGACGTTGATTTTCCAAGGTATTTATTTTATGATTGCATTTGTTCCTTCGCTATTTGATAGAGAGGGGGTTGGGGATGAATATTAACTATTATTTGGTTTGGCGTATCTTTGCAAAAATAGTATTTATTGTAATGATTAATATAGGTCCGCTCCAATTACCCGATTTCCCTTTACTGTTGGCTCCTATGGAGGATGTAAGCGACCCGCCGTTCAGGCATGTGTGCAAAGAGCAGGGCGCGGATATGCTTTATACGGAGTTTATTTCATCGGAAGGGTTGATACGTGATGCGGTAAAAAGCCGCAAAAAATTGGACATTTTTGAAAATGAAAGGCCTGTTGGTGTTCAGCTTTTCGGCAGCGATATTGAATCGATGCGGGAGGCAGCACTGATAGCTGAAGAAGTAAACCCTAACCTGATTGATATTAATTATGGTTGCCCTGTGAAAAAGGTAGCCTGTCGCGGTGCAGGCGCTGCACTGTTGCAGGATATACCAAAAATGGTGCAAATGACCTCTGAAATTGTTAAAGCGGTGAAATTGCCCGTTACAGTTAAAACCCGCCTTGGTTGGGATGATACCACTAAGAATATTTTAGAAGTTGCCGAAAGATTACAAGATATAGGTATCAAAGCTCTTACTATACATGGGCGCACCCGCAAACAGCTATACAAAGGCCCGGCAGACTGGACATTAATTGGTGAAGTGAAAAACAATCCACGCATTCATATTCCCATTTTTGGCAATGGTGATGTTACGTCACCTGAAATTGCCGTGCAAATGAAGGAACGCTATAATGTAGATGGTGTAATGCTGGGGCGCGCCGCTATTGGCTATCCATGGATATTCCGGGAAATAAAACATTATTTGAAAACGGGTGAACAACTTGCTCCCCCAACATTGGAAGAAAGAATACAGGTTTGCAAAACGCACTTGGTAAAATCGATTGAATGGAAAGGTGAAGTGCTTGGGATACTGGAAATGCGACGGCACTATGCCAGCTACTTTAAAGGCATGGATAACTTCAAGGACTACCGCATGAAATTAGTCACTACTGACCACTACAAAGAAATTCTGGAGATATTGGAAGTTATTGGGGAGGTGTATAGCAGGGTAGCTTAAAGCAGCTATGAGCTATAAACTATAAGCTATTATACTTTAGGCCTTATTTTTTTCTTTACTGTAATAATAGTAGAACGAAGCATTTTCAATAATTCAGTAGCATCTGATGAAATGCTTAAATATTCTTGTTTCGTAATGTATTCACTTCCATATAAAAGTTCAAGCCAATAAATAGTCTCATCGCATTCTTTTTGTGAAATTGAAAACTTATGTATAAAATCAGCACTGCTTTCTGCATTTTTTGCTTCGCGAATCAATGCACCTATCGCAGTACCGCTTCGCAATAATTGCTTGCTTAAAATGTATTCACCTTTAATTTCCCTTAAATACCTGGACAGTTTAACAATTCTTAATGCAAAAGCGAATGATTTTTCTTTAGTAATACTCTTTTCACTCATAGCTTATAGTTTATAGCTTATAGCTGCTTATTTCCGTTTCGCTGAAAAACAATAATGGTCGATTCCGGTTGGCCGCCACGGTTTTTCACATCATCGCCCCAATACATTTGCCAGCCTTTATTTGTAAAGAAATCTGCAAAGCCGACAGGCACATAATACTGGTGAAAATACTTATCGCCCCAATCAAAAATATTCTTGGGTGTTCCGGGCTGTACAAGCCATGAATAAGCAACATTGCAGAAAACAATATAAGCCGGTTTATTCTTTTCTATTTCGCTTATCATCTGGTTTTGCATGGCTTCATTATAGGGTTGTTTTTCCACCAGCGGGTAGGTGTATAAATAGCCCGTTGCAGAGGTGCGGTCGGCATAAAAAAACATCTCGGGTTCAGAACCTAAAATAGCGACTTTATCCGTGTCTTTGGTTCGGTCCTTAATGTATTTGGATATTTCCTGCGCCTGATTAAAAGGGTTGCCCCAATAAGCAATATCGCAAACGGTTCTGGGTGAATATTTAAAATAGTACACATTGTTTACATAGATGGTGAATACAACAATAACCATTAAAGCAGCTACAGGAACATAGGGAGATTTTAAGGCCTTTATAAGTTTAACCACATATTCTATAAATATTCCTGTAAGCAGGCCCATGGCAGGCAGCAAGGCTATAAAATAATGCTGGCGGAAGTAAAACCCGGAGCTAACCACAAGGATGGAAGCAAGGACATACAACGCGGCAAATATTTTCTGAAAGCGGGTAAACGGACTATTATAAAGAACAATAATTCCGGCTGAAGCAATCAGCCATAAATGGTAGAATGCATCCCAGGCAGGCAGAAAAGTCGAATTAAACAAAAGCACAATGGTATGCATGTCTTTCACAGCCTCGTAGGTGGAAGCGTATTTAACTGTCCATAGCCAGAATACACTGAATTCGCCTGTGGCGGCAACAATTAATAGCACAATGATGTATGGAATAAACACACCTGCGGCAAAAGGCAAAAGCTTTTTAACTATTTCCACGAAGCTTTGCTTTTTTTCTGTTTTCAAATAAACAAGCAGAATCAACCCGCCAAATAGAATAAGGAATACAGCCTGCTGTTTCATAAGGAAAGCCATACCCAGCATCAATCCGCATAAAAACACTTTCAGCGGCTTGCCCGATTTCATATAATCGGCAAGGAAGAACAAAGCAATAGAAGAATAGAAACAAATAAAATGCGTGGCATGAGCTGCAAAGCCATCAAATACCAGGCCTATAGCCATAAACCCGAAAATAGTTGCAGTTGCAAGCCCGATAAAAGGGTTGAATATTTTTTTGAATGAGGCATACAGGAAATACATAGTAGCCGCATTAATAAACACAATACCCGTATGAACCCCAGTATTCGTATGCCCGAAAATTAGCATGATAATTGAATACATGAAAGAGGTACCGGGCAACTTCATAGAATAGGCATCTTTAAAAGGAGCTACGCCATGCAGGAACAAATTGCCAATGTAGCCATACTCGCCTTCGTCGCGCTCAAAAGGCACTGCCACAAGCCTATAGCGGATGGCGCTTACAACAACTATCATCACCCAAAGCAAAATAAGCGTGTAATCGCGCTTAGTCTGGCTGATAGCTTTTTTGGGGACTGGTTTTATGGGTTTCTTTTGTGCCACGGGATAGTTTAGAGTACTTGCAAATGTAAAAATATTCTTTGCTCCACTTATAAATACCCATTCCACCCCTTTTTTGTAATTTAGCCCCTGATTTACTCAATGCTCCAACAGTTCATAGCTCATAGTTCATAGTTTATAGCTAAATACTTATGCCAAACACACCCGAAATAACTGCCCTTACTGCCATATCGCCCATTGATGGAAGATACCGGAAAACCACCGAGGTTTTGTCGGATTACTTTTCCGAGTATGCCCTTATACGTTATCGTTTAAGAGTTGAAGTGGAATACTTTCTGGCACTTTGCCGCTTGCCCTTGCCTCAATTAGAAGATATAGATGAAGAGAATGTAGCTACTAACCTGCGCAATATTTACAACAACTTTACCCACGAGGAGGCCCAAAACATAAAGGACCTGGAAGCTATTACCAACCACGATGTAAAAGCAGTGGAGTATTTCCTGAAAAACAAACTGGATAGCCTGAATATGGGCGACAGTAAGGAGTTTATACATTTTGGGCTGACCTCGCAGGACATTAATAATACTGCTGTTCCTCTTTCGCTGAAAGAATTTAAACGGGATGTGTTGCTACCCGCACTCGAAGACCTTTTGAATACGATTATAAAACTTGCAGCCGACTGGAAAGATATTCCCATGCTGGCACATACACACGGGCAACCTGCCTCCCCTACCCGATTGGGCAAGGAAATGCTCGTGTTTGTAGAACGCTTGGAATCGCAAATAGATGTGGTGAAAAGGATACCTATTTCGGCCAAGTTTGGCGGAGCTACGGGTAATTTTAATGCGCACCATGTAGCATATCCTGAAATAAATTGGGTAGAATTTGCAAACCGCTTCCTGCACGATGAACTCGGCCTTAACCGCCAGTTATATACTACCCAAATTGAGCACTACGACGGGCTTGCGGCCTTTTGCGATGCCATGAAACGCATCAACACTATCCTTCTTGATTTGAGTAAAGATTTCTGGACATATATCTCATTCGATTATTTCAAACAAAAAATAAAAGCAGGGGAAATTGGCTCTTCGGCTATGCCACATAAGGTTAACCCAATTGATTTTGAAAATGCCGAAGGTAATTTGGGTGTTGCGAATGCTTTATTCGAGCATTTAGCTGCTAAGCTGCCTATATCTCGCTTGCAGCGCGACCTTACCGATTCAACTGTGTTGCGCAATTTGGGTGTACCATTTGCACATTCGCTGATTGCATATAAATCCTTATTAAAAGGCTTAGGTAAACTTATTCTGAATGAAACTGCATTGAATAAAGACCTTGAAAACAACTGGGCCGTTGTTGCCGAAGGCATTCAGACCGTATTAAGGCGTGAGAATTATCCGGCTCCTTATGAGGCTTTGAAGGCGCTTACACGCACCAATGAAGCCATTACGCAAAAAAGCATACAGGATTTTATTGACACCTTGCAGGTGAGCAGTGAACTGAAAGCCGAACTGAAAAAGATTACCCCTTTTAACTATACCGGGATATAACAAAACAATTGTTGTTCACATTATGAGCATTCAACTTTATTACATAAACCCAAATTCCATCCGTCATTGCGAGGCTCCGCGAAGCAATCTTACTCAACGATTCTCTGAACTTAATGAGATTGCTTCGCGTAGCCTCGCAATGACGAAATCAAGACACTTTCTAACTTTTAACTTTATAAACTTTAGACTCTCTTGAAGGTATCGGGTTTTACCATTATCCGGAATGCGGTGAAGTATGATTTTCCGGTGATGGAATCCATACGCTCTATACTTCCGCTATGCGATGAAGTGATAGTAAGCGTAGGCAATTCAGAGGATGGTACACTGGAATTGATTAAAAGTATTGCTTCCCCGAAAATTAAAATAATAGAAAGCGTTTGGGATGATAGCGTCCGGAAGGGAGGCTTATTGCTGGCGAAAGAAACGAACAAAGCCTTTGATGCCGTTTCTGCCGATTCCGATTGGGTGATATATATACAGGCTGATGAGGTAATGCACGAAAAGGATATTCCTGTTATTGAAGCCTCCATGCAAAAATGG
>CAIWVW010000099.1 GCA_903916255.1 uncultured Bacteroidota bacterium | reverse complement strand
TTATACTTTTTGCCACTTCCGCATGGGCATGGGTCGTTGCGGCCAATTTTCTTTTCGGCCACAGCGGGTTTCACTTTAGGCGGTGCAGGTTTACCATCTGCGCCTGTAGGGGCCTCATCGCCTGTGCGGTTGGTTTCCAATGGAACATCTTCTCTCACTTCGCGGGCTTCCTGTATTTCTCCGCCCGGAGCATCGCTTACAGGCAGGCATTTCATCAGGAAGGATGCGATGTTTTTATTCATGCGCACCAACATGCTGCGGAAGAGTTCAAATGATTCAAACTTATAAATCAACAAAGGGTCTTTTTGTTCATAAACCGCATTTCGCACCGATTGGCGCAGGTCGTCCATTTCGCGCAAATGCTCTTTCCATTCTTCATCCAATACGGAAAGCAGGATGGTTTTTTCCATTTCGGTGATAACCGCTTTGCCGCTTGTTTTATAACCGTCTTCCAGGTTGGCAACCACCCGCAAAATATGCAATCCGTCCGAGACAGGTATCTGTATGTTTTGGAAATTCCGTTGGTTATTTTCAAAAACATTTTTCAAGAATGGATATATATCCTTTGAAAGCTGTTCGGTCTTTTTCTGGTAATGCGCCAATACTGTTTCAAAAATCTGCTGAGAAATTTCCGCAGCTGTCATATTCTGAAATTCCTCAGATGACATGGGCGGCTCGGTAGATAATATGCGGAACAGTTCCAGTTTAAATGATTCATAATCTCCTTCCGGCCCGTGATATTCATTTACAATGGTCTCACACACATCCATAAACATATTGGAGATGTCGACCGATAATCTTTCCCCGTATAGTGCATGGCGGCGGCGGGTATATATCACCTCGCGCTGCTGGTTCATCACATCATCGTAATCGATAAGGTGTTTGCGTATTCCGAAGTTATTTTCTTCTACTTTCTTTTGTGCCCTTTCGATAGATTTTGTAATTAAAGAATGCTGAATAACTTCACCTTCTTCAATACCCATTCGGTCCATCATTTTGGCAATACGTTCCGAACCAAACAATCGCATCAGGTCATCTTCCAGTGATACAAAAAACTGTGAAGTACCCGGGTCGCCTTGCCGTCCTGCACGGCCGCGCAGCTGCCTGTCCACACGCCTTGATTCATGCCTTTCCGTACCTATAATGGCCAATCCGCCTGCTTCGGCAACGCCCGGGCCAAGCTTAATATCTGTACCACGGCCCGCCATGTTGGTAGCAATGGTAACAGTTCCGGGCTTACCCGCTTCCGCTACAATTTCCGCTTCGCGCTGATGCATTTTCGCATTCAACACGTTGTGCTTAATGCCGCGCAATTTCAGTGTACGCCCTATTAATTCTGATATTTCAACAGAAGTTGTACCTACCAGCACAGGCCTTCCGTCTTTCACGCATTTTTGAATTTCTTCAATAACGGCATTGTACTTTTCGCGCTTGGTTTTATACACCAAATCCTGCCTGTCATCGCGAATCATATCCTTATTGGTAGGAATGTTCACTACCTCCAATTTGTAAATGGTCCAGAACTCGCCCGCTTCTGTTTCCGCAGTACCCGTCATACCCGCCAGTTTGCTGTACATCCTGAAATAATTTTGCAGGGTAACGGTGGCGTATGTTTGAGTTTCCGCTTCAATTTTTACGTTTTCTTTTGCTTCGATAGCCTGGTGCAAACCGTCGGAATAGCGCCTGCCTTCCATGATACGGCCGGTCTGCTCATCCACAATTTTCACTTCGCCTTCCATCACCACATATTCATCATCTTTTTCAAATAATGTGTATGCTTTCACCAATTGGTTAATAGTATGAACACGTTCCGATTTGATAGAATAATCGCGAAGCATTTCATCCTTGCGCTTGGCTTTTTCCTCGTCCGATAAATCGCTTTTCTGAATCTCCGCAATTTCTCCGCCCACATCCGGCAGAATAAAAAATTTAGGGTCTTCGCCTTGTCCTGTTATAAGGTCGTAGCCTTTATCGGTAAGCTCGACCGTATTATTCTTTTCGTCGATTACAAAGTATAATTCTGAATCCACTTTTTGCATTTCCCTTCCCTGGTCGGCGAGGTAGGTAGCTTCCGTTTTCAGCAAAATAGCTTTGTGGCCTTCCTCGCTCAAAAATTTGATAAGCGCTTTGCTCTTTGGCAATCCGCGGTGTGCACGAAGCAAAGCAAGCCCTCCATCCTTTGTATTTCCGGCTTCTAAAAGATTTTTAGCTTCCGTCAAAAACTTATTAGTAACCGTTCTTTGTGCGTTCAGCAATTTTTCCACACGGGGTTTCATCTGGAAAAACTCGTGCCTGTCGCCGCGGGGCGTAGGGCCTGAAATAATGAGCGGAGTACGCGCATCGTCAATCAACACGGAATCGACCTCATCCACAATGGCGAAATAATGTCCGCGTTGCACCAAATCTTCGGGCGAGCGGGCCATATTATCGCGCAAATAATCGAAGCCGAATTCATTATTCGTTCCGTAGGTAATATCAGCTAAATATGCTTTTCTGCGTTCGGGAGTATTCGGTTCGTGCTTGTCGATGGTATCGATACGCAATCCATGAAATTGGAAAACGGGGCCCATCCATTCCGAGTCACGTTTGGCAAGGTAGTCGTTCACCGTAACAAGGTGTACGCCACGTCCTGCAAGGGCATTGAGGTAAACCGGCAAAATAGCAACAAGGGTTTTACCCTCACCTGTGGCCATTTCTGAAATTTTACCCGAGTGAAGAACAGCACCGCCGATAAGCTGCACAGGGTAGGGAACCATATCCCATTTCACTTTATGTCCGCGAACCAACCAGGAACTGTGCCAGGTCGCCTTATCGCCGCTAATAACTATATGACCATATTCTCTGGCGAGTTCTTTATCTACTTCAGTAGCGGTAACTTCCAGTGTATCGAATTCTTTTAAACGGCGTGTTGTTTCGCGCATCACGGCAAAAGCTTCCGGAAGAATAGCATCCAGTTCCTCTTTAATATCCGCAATAATTTCTTTTTCAATGCTGTCTATCTCAGTATAAAGGGCTTCCTTTTCCTTTACGGGCATGTCTATTTCTTTCCCTTCCTCATCCAAAACAGATTTTTCAGCCTGTTCTTTCAGGGCTTTCTTTTGTTCCTCTTTTTCAGCAATGCGGTCCTGAATGCGTTTTTTAAACCCTTCGGTTTTCATCCTCAGTTCATCATGGCTGATGGACAGGAGTTCTTTTTCAATTTCGAGGATATTATCTATAACAGGTTGAAGTTCTTTTACATCGCGTTCATGCTTACTGCCAAACACTTTGGAAAGAACCTCTATAAAGCCTTCTAACATAAGTAGGAATTATGAATTAACAATTAGTATTCAAAGAGCAAAAATAAACAATTACCCTGATTGGGGCTTAATAACCAAAGCGCACCTTAAAATCTCAGGGAAAATTAACAGACCAAAATCAATATGTTAAGACGGACAGGGTGTTCATTTATTTTGTACGCCAGTATCTCCTTTTATACTATTTTTGGGCTGAACCCCGGTTGAGATTATAGTCAATATGAAAAAAATATTTTTATTATTTTTACTTTGCACTTTACACTTTGCATTCATTCGAGCTCAGGATTCCATTGTTTTTAAAAATGGCAAAACCATTGTCGGGAAAGTGGTATCTATCGGGAAAGAGAAAGTTGTTTACATGGTTCCGCCCGATTCCCTTAAAAAAGTGGCTTCTAACTGGAGGTTGCAATATATACGCTATGCAGGCGGGACAGAGTACAATTTCGCCAGTTTTAAAAAACCTGAAGTTAAGGGTTCGCCTACCTCCCTCTATTTTTCTGCCGATGCAGGGTTCAGCGTTCCTTCCATCAGTTATAAAGATGCTATAGTAGGCGAACATTTTGCCCTTCGGGGAACATTTTATTTTAATGACCATGTCGGTATTACGCTTAGGGTGGCACAGGATTATAACGGTACGGGATTGAATTATATTTCCAATAATTATTGGGGCGGATTTTATATTTTTAATCAATATCTTGGCGGATTAACCTATAGAACCGGCGGCAAACCGGGCTATCCCTGGCTCGATTTTGTGGGCCTTATAGGAATTTGCGATGTAGCTACCCCTGTTTCCGAAACCGGTAATGGCCTTTATGGCATAACGGTTACCACACCCGGCACGGGAAAAGGCTATGGCGCCTATTTCGGAATGGACTTTACCAGCAGCGAGGACCATCCGATATCTATTACGTTTGGGTTAGGTTGCTTTGGCGGCGTGTTTGGTTATGCCAATTATTCGAGCGCATTTACCAAGTATGATGCCATTACGAATACTACCACCAACACGGTTAGCAAATCGAACACCACCATGGGTGTGGCATTACCCCAAATGTATTTGGGCATCAATTTCCGGGCGAAAAGGGCACAGCATTAAAGGTTCGTTTATCAGAAGTCCACTTTAAACTTTTGCTTGTTCATTTTGGCTGTTCTTCTGCATAGCTTTGTTGTGTGATGCCGAAACAAGTTCGGCATCAC
>CAIWVW010000098.1 GCA_903916255.1 uncultured Bacteroidota bacterium | reverse complement strand
CGTATCCGTCATTGCGAGGACCGAAGCAATCTTACCCTGTAATTATTCCCGGATTAGTCCGAATGGGTTCATGTGGGGTAAGATTGCTTCGCACAGCCTCGCAATGACGAACTACTTACCCTTTACTCCTTACACCTTATTTCATGAACGGTAAATTAGTAATTATCGCCGGGCCGTCCGGTTCGGGGAAAACCACCATAGTAAGGCATTTGCTGGGTATTTACCCGCGCCTCGCATTCTCCATTTCCGCATGCAGCCGCAATAAGCGCGAAGGCGAAATGGATGGGGAGGATTATTATTTCCTTTCGGCGGAACAGTTTAAAGATAAAATTGAAAAAGGGGAATTTCTGGAATGGGAACAAGTGTATCCCGGCAGTTATTATGGTACGTTGCGCAGCGAAGTGGAGCGCTTATGGCAAGCCGACCGCGATGTTATTTTTGATATTGATGTGAAAGGCGCCATGAACCTTAAAAAGCATTACCCCGATAATTCCATTACCATTTTTATACAGCCGCCTTCTTTGGAAGCATTGCAGGAAAGGCTTTCAAAGCGGAAAACAGAAACCCCGGAGTTTTTTGAACAACGCATTAAAAAAGCTGCCGAAGAAATATCCTACTCCGACCAGTTTGACAAGATAATCCTGAATAATAATTTGGAAAATGCTTATAAGGAAGCAGAGGGGTTGGTGGGCCTTTTCATATCAAAATAGTTAAGGTAAGTTAAAGAACATAGGCCTATTCATCATATTTCCCCCAAACATGTATCTTTGAACCTTATACAAAAAATGCATGGTTCAGGTAAAACCTATTCTACTCGTAATAATAGCTGCATCTATAGCAGGGTTATGGAAAATATTTGAAAAAGCAGGCGAAAAAGGCTGGAAGGCTTTAATCCCGATTTACAACTACTACATTTGGCTTAAAATTATTAAACGTCCCTGGTGGTGGGTTTTTATCCTGCTGGTGCCAAGTGTCGGTTTCATGATGCTGATGGTAATCTCTGCCATTACAGCTATGGCTTTCCAAAAAAAGAAATGGTGGGAGTTACTTCTGTGTGGTATTTTCTTTTTTGTGTCGTTGCCTTATTTGGCTTTCAGCAAGCAAAAATTTCAACTTTCTGTTCCGGATAAAACAAAGAAAGTGCAGGTATCTTTTGCCCATGAATGGATGGAAGCTATTGTATTTGCAGTAATTGCGGCTACCATCATACGTACCTTTGCATTTGAAGCCTACACCATTCCAACACCATCGGAAGAAAAGACATTGATGGTGGGCGATTATCTGTTTGTGAGCAAAGCCAGTTACGGCGCCCGCATACCCATGACACCTATTGCTTTTCCCTTTGCACATGCCACGCTGGTTAATAATATTAACTCCTATGTGGAATGGTTAGAGTTTCCGTATATACGTATCCCCGGTTATACTAAAGTGCAAAGGTACGATGCCGTAGTATTCAATTTTCCCGAAGGAGATACGGTATGTGCAAACCTCGATAATCCGAGCTATTATTATTTATGCCGGAAATATGGAAGGGGCGCTATTATAGGAAACAGGACTCAATTAGAGGAAAACAATGGTTATCCCGGAGAACTTATTGTTCGCCCGATAGACAGAATTGAAAACTACATAAAGCGATGCATAGCTGTTGCCGGAGATACAATAAGAATAAAACATGCACAGGTTTTTATTAATGGGAAAGAAGACCAGCTTCCCGAATATTCCCAATTCAGGTATATAGTAAAATCGAATGCGGAGATAGAAGCTTCCGAACTTAAGAAACTGGATATAACGGATGAGGTATATACCGACCACCTTCAGTCGGGGGCTACGGTTTCTTTTATGACGTTAACGAAACAAAGCGCCGAGGAACTCCGGCATTATCCGGGGGTAGAATCCGTGGTGCCCATGTGGGATGACCGCAGTAATGATGAGACACTTATCCGCTGGCACAATGGCATTGGCATACCCCGATACCAGGATTCCTCACAAATAAACCCACAAATTTTCCCTTTTTCACCGCACTACCCTTGGAATGTGGACAACTTTGGCCCGCTTTGGATTCCTAAAGAAGGTGCAACCGTGAAACTAGATACCGTTAATCTGCCTTTATACCGAAGGATTATAACTGCTTTCGAACATAATACATTAGATGTAAAAGGGGCGACCATTTATATTAATGGTGCAGTTGCAACCAGCTACACTTTCAAAATGAACTATTACTTTATGATGGGTGATAACCGCCACAATTCGGTCGATTCGCGTTTCTGGGGTTTTGTTCCGGAAGACCACGTGGTGGGCAGGGCATCCTTTGTTTGGATGTCGCTCAAACAGAATGTGCCATTTACCCAAAAGTTCCGTTTCAAGCGCTTCTTTACTTTTGTAAATCCGGAAGGGCTTTCATCCTCTTATTTTCTGCCGGGATTGCTCATTATTATTCTATCTTTCCTCTATTTCTATATTAAGAATAAGAGGCTGGAAAAGAAGAATCCTCCGGCAAAACCGGGTAAATAAGAATTAAATACTGTTGGATTTAAATTCCTCGAAGGAATTTATAAGTTGCTTTAATTCGGCTATTTTCCATGCACTTTTTCGAACAAGGACGCCACCTATTTCCCTTACAAGCAGCCTGCGGCCGGTTTGCAGCACCCTGAAATTGAAATTTAATGCCTGCCCAAATTTAGATCGGGGAGTTAAAATCAATTTCAGGTTCTTATCTACAGGATATTCTCCAAGCACCTGTATAGTATCGTATTTCCGGATAATTATTTTTAGCGTTTTCTTGTCTCTGTCTAAAACAATTGAGTCGAGAACTTTAATACTCCCGAGGCAGGACAGTACATATATAAATGCAAATAAGATTAAAAATAAGAATGAAAGAAATGGCCAATGTACTTTTACATTTTCAGGCCCGGATGAACGCCACACAGAAATACCTATAATAACAAATGTGAAAACAAAAGAATAGGGGAGTGTTTGTAATGTTCTCCTTTTAAATGGAATGTAAGTTTCCGGTGCGAAAACTATTTCTGAAGGCTTCAATGGATATCTTTTAGTCAAAAATATATAAAATAAAAAAGCCTCAAAATTTTTTGAGGCTTTTTTTAATATAAGGCGTTGAAAAATTATTCAGCGGCGGCAGCAACCGGCTTTTTAGCAGCAGGTGCATTAGCAATTTCCTTCTCATTATATTGCTTTTCTTCAATACGGGCTTTCTTGCCTTTTGCCTGGCGGATATAGAAAATACGTGCTCTGCGCACTACACCTTCCTTGTTTACATCAATCTTTTCGATAAAAGCTGAGTTTACAGGGAAAATACGCTCTACGCCAACACCATTGGAAATTTTCCGAACGGTAAAACTGGCAGAAGCGCCTTCGCCGCGGCGTTGAATAACGGTACCCTGGTATTGCTGTACGCGTTCTTTGTCACCCTCCTTAATTTTGTAGTGAACAGTAATGGTATCGCCTGCTTTGAATGAAGGGAGTTCTTTCTTGTTGGATAGTTTTTCTTCAACGTATTGTATGAGGTTCATGGCTTTGGTTTTTTTAAAAGGGCTGCAAATATAAATAAAAATGAGTTATAAGTTATAAGTTATAAGTGATAATTTTGTCTTTTCAATCATAACTCATAACTTATAACTCGTAAACTTTGTTGAAAGTAGGTGATACTGTGCGTTTTTTAAATGAAAAAGGGGAAGGAATCATAAAAGAATTCATTTCTACCGTAAAAGCCCGTGTGGAAATAGAAGGAGGCTTTGAAATAGACATGCCAATTAAAGAATTAGTGGCTGTTCCGCCTATTTCACTGAAAGATATAAGGGTTCAGCATAAAGACACAACAGGCTATCAACCATCAGCTGACAGCCAAAAACTATCAAAGGCTCATGCAAAGGATGAAATGATAGTGGACCTCCATATTGAAAAGTTGATGGAGGATTATTATGGGTTAAGTAATTCTGAGAAACTAGATATACAGGCTATACATTTCCGCCGCAAACTGGAACAGGCCATTAATGGACACTTTACTAAAATTGTATTTATACATGGAGTAGGTAATGGGGTTTTAAGGCAAACGATACGCGATTTGCTTCGCACCTACGAGGGTATTGAATACTCAGACGCGTCTTATAATAAGTTTGGTGCCGGAGCTACCGAAGTCAGAATTGTATCAAGAAATAAAAGCAGGGGAAGCATTTAGTTTAGCTATGAGCTAAGAATTAAGAGCTAAGAATAAACTACTATAATGTTTTTTTACCCTTAGTTCTTAACTTTTAGCTTAGTAAGCGCGAACATTCTTCCCTTCCATATAATTTATGAAGGAACGGTTAACCACTTTGTTTCCACCTGGGGTAGGGTAGTTGCCTGTGAAATACCAATCGCCTTTGTGGTCAGGTATAGCTTCGTGCAAACCTTCTACCGATTGATATATGATTTCCACCTCGGCTTTAATATCGTCAGGAGTTAATAACTGGGTAATCTTACGGGTAATTTGGTCTGGCGTAAAGAGGTCATATATCTGTTTCACAAGGTTTACAGCCTTTTCACGGGGAAGCTCGTTCATCACTTTGGCCTTTTCATATATCTCTTCCAGCAAATTCTCACGGAATGATTCTTTAAGTAGTGCCACCGCTGCCTCAAATGCCACCAAGTCGCCCATTTTTGCCATATCAATTCCATAGCAATCGGGGTAGCGGATTTGAGGAGCGGAGGAAACCACTATTATCTTTTTCGGGCCCAAACGGTCCAGTATCCTGAAGATGCTTTGCTTTAAGGTGGTACCGCGTACAATAGAATCATCTACCGTTACAAGGGTATCGATGCCTCTTCTGATTACGCCATAAGTAGTATCGTAAACGTGTGCCGCTTTATCGTTGCGGTTAATATCATTCGTAATAAATGTGCGGAGCTTGGTATCTTTCAAGGCAATCTTTTCTACCCGCGGGTGAATCGATAATAGTTTCTTTAACCTTGCTTTATCACTGCTGCCTTCCAGTTTGTCCAGTTCATTTTCCTTGAATTTATCCAGGTAATGCTCTACTTCTTCCACCATACCAAGGAAGGCTACCTCAGCGGTATTGGGTATAAATGAAAAGACTGTGTTTTCCAAGTCATAATTAATGGATTTCAACACACTTGGGGCAACAATCTTGCCAAGGTTTTTTCGCTCTTTATAGATGTCTTGGTCGTTACCGCGCGAAAAATAAATCCGCTCGAATGAACAGGCTTTATTCTCGCCGGGTTTCAGTATCTCGGTTTCCGAAACTGTGCCATCTCGCCTAACAATTAGTGCATGTCCGGGTTTCAGTTCTTTAATTTCACGGGTTTGAATGTTAAAGCCTGTGCGCAATGCAGGACGTTCAGAGGTTGCCACCACTATCTCATCATCATGATAATAGAATGCAGGGCGGATACCGTTGGGGTCTCTCAACACGAATGAATCGCCATGACCCAGCAAACCTGCAATGGTATAGCCACCATCCCAACGCTTTGCAGCATCATGTAAGATGCTTTTCAAGTCTAGGTTTTTGGCTATCAACGTAGATATTTCCGGATTTGAATGTTCGGCATCCTTATATTTATTGAATAGTTTTTCATTCTGCTTATCGAGGAAATGCCCAATCTTTTCAAGTATGGTAACGGTATCGGTCTTTTCGCTGGGGTGCTGGCCAAGGTCAATCAGCTTTTGGAAAAGTTCATCTACATTGGTAAGGTTAAAGTTACCGGCGATAACAAGGTTTTTCGTGAGCCAGTTATTCTGGCGCAGCAGCGGATGGCAGGTTTCTACCGCATTTTTGCCATAGGTGCCATAACGTACATGCCCTAAAAAAAGCTCACATACAAAAGGCACATTCTTTTTGAGCCAATCTAAATCTTCCGCCTTTTGAGGTTTATTCTTCTGAACATCCGCCAAACGGTGATTTATCTTCCCGAAAATTTCCTCCATGGCGTTTTGTGCTGGAGACCGCAAACGGTGTACAATGGGGTTTCCCGGGGGCATATCGAACTTGATGCCCGCTACACCGGCTCCATCCTGGCCACGATTATGCTGCTTTTCCATAAGCAGGTAAAGCTTATGGATTCCGTAATAGTGTGTTCCGTATTTTTCCTTGTAATAACTCAGGGGTTTCAGCAGCCTGATAAGGGCTATACCACAGTGTTCGTGCACATCGTCGCTCATGGAGTGTTGTATTGAGCCGCAAAGTTAGGCATTCGGCACAAGATACTTCCTTAATATAGGTTAATATTTAAAATTTCAGCCACAGACAAGGCATTCGGAATGAAGATTTTTTTGGTGAAAAAGCCAAAAAACTAAAAATTCGTTATGCAACACTTTAACACGGTTTTTTTTGTGCTGCATAAACCCACAATGCATTGATTACTAATTACTAATTATTAATTACGAATTAAAACACTACTGTTGCGAATAAGTTGCGTGGCAAATGAGTGGTAAATGCCACGCAATTATTTGGGCAAAAACTTAAAATAGGCAAAGACACTAAGTAGTGGTACCGAATTAGAGGCAGGAGGGGAAATGGAAAGTCAATGGCTTTTTGGGAGATGAGGTTTGATATGTTTTAATGGAGTAATATAGTTTGGCGAAAATGAGGAGGAAGGATATATAATTAAAAGAATAGCTCTATATTTTTACTGATATTGGATTATCAACCTTTGGAATCAATAGATTCTTGTGGTAGAACAT
>CAIWVW010000097.1 GCA_903916255.1 uncultured Bacteroidota bacterium | reverse complement strand
CGCCGCAACTCCTCCCCACGCACGAAAGCCTTGTCATTCCTCTTCGCCTATTGGCGAAGAGGAATCTGTTTTAAAGCCTAATAGCTATCTTTGCGGCTCATACAGACAAGTTTATGCATAAAATTAAAATAGGTATTTTAAAAGAGGAGAAGATTCCGGTGGAGAAACGAGTACCTTTTTCTCCCTTGCAATGCAGTGAGTTAGTGAGGGCCTACCCCGGACTTGAAATAATTGTGCAGCGGTCGAAAGACCGTTGTTATACGGATGAGGAGTATGCCTCATTCGGCTTGCCACTTTCCGATGATTTAAGCGATTGCGATATATTGATGGGCTTGAAGGAACGCCCAATTAACCTGCTCGTCCCCGGTAAAAAATATTTTATTTTTTCGCACACCACCAAAAAACAGGCGCATAACCGAGATATGCTGCGGGCCATTATTGATAAAAAAATTGAATTGGTAGACTATGAATGTATAACTGACATAAATCACTCACGCGTTATAGGCTTTGGGCGCTATGCGGGAATTGTAGGCACCTATAATGGTGTACGCGGTTATGGCAAACGATACAATCTGTTTGAGGTGAAACCTGCTTACCAATGCCGTGATAAAGAAGAACTGTTGGAAGAGATTGAAAGGGTAAGACTTCCCAACATTAAAATATTGCTTACCGGAGGAGGCCGTGTTGCCAATGGCGCTACCGAAGCGTTAGGATTGCTTAAAATACGCAAGGTAACGCCGTATGAGTTCCTGCATTGTTCCTTCCGCGAGCCAGTTTATTGCCAGTTACATTCCAAAGATTTATACCAGGCAAAAGATGGCTCTTCATGGAATTTGAAGGATTTTTATACCCATCCGGAAAACTATGTTTCTTCCTTTTTACCTTATACTAAAGAGTGCGATTTACTTATTACAGGGCACTTTTGGGATGGCAAAGCTCCTGTATTATTTACCAAGGACCAGATGAAGCTACCCGACTTCCACATTAGCGTAATTGCCGATATAACCTGCGATGTGAATGGCTCTGTTCCAAGCACGCTTAAACCATCTTCTATTTTAGAGCCGTTTTATGGATATAACCCCATGACGGAGCAACTGGATATACCTTTCGCTAAAAATACGGTGACTGTAATGGCAGTTGATAACTTGCCTTGTGAACTTCCCCGTGAAGCATCTGAAGATTTTGGCAAAGAACTTACTGAAAGGGTTATCCCTTGCTTATTTGGAGAAGATAAAGAAAGGATGATTGAAAGGGCTACTATAACTAAGGGTGGGAAGTTGACTACAGGGTATGAATATTTGAGGGATTATGTGAAGTAAACCACCTGTTATGCCAGTTAACCCCTTTATTTTTAATCTTATCGCAGTTGGCGCATTTCTGAAGGATTATAAAGGTGCTGTCAGAAATTTAATTTTCATAATCATTTTTTTAGTTGTAACCCAACTATTCGGCCAGTTCGTTTTCAACCTTGCTTCCGGGGTAATAATTGAAAATTCTCCTAATCCAAATTTTATTCTTGGTATAACAGCCATAGTATTAATAATCGCTGATTTTGGTCTCTTCCTGCTTAAGTATCCCTCCCTTACATATTTTGCATTTCAGCACCGGCAATTTATTGCAAAAGATAGCGGGTGCCTCCTTGCCGTTGAATCTTCTTTATTGGGGCTATCCATTTTTTTTAATTTTATTCCCACTGCGTTACTATTTATGGCATTATCCGATTCATTTCACCTTGATGAGCCATATTTAGAATTATTATTCTCGGCATTGGTATTCTTAAAATGGCTTATCATATTCAAAAAAAGTATAATGCTCACACCAAGCCGCATAGATGGATTAAAAAAAATACCTGAAAATTACTTCCCTACATTAAAAAATAAACTAATTAATGTATCCATAACTGTTATTAGTTCCATAAACTATATAATAGTTTGGGAGGTTTGCGGTGTGCACAATGCAATGAAAGACTACCAATCCGTTTTCCCTTTAAACAGATGGGGTTATAGTGTCAATATTCTACTTGAATTATTTTTCTTTTCGATAGTTATGTATCTGCCAATCCGCCTTATATTTATTCTGGAAGACTATTATTCTGTAACAACCCCAAAACAGAAAAGAGCAGCTTTTCTCTCCAGCGTTTTGGCAGTTATAATCCCGATTATTAGTGCTGCATTCAAATACTTATCATAATAAAAAAACCGGTCCCGCCTAAGCGGGACCGGTCGTATTAACCCCAATAAAACCTGAACTTTGGAATAGTTTCAAACTATTCCCTACGTAAACCGCTACTAATCTACATTATCATGCAGGAAAGAGTTGTTTTGTTTCAACTCTCCTTTATTATCATCTCCTTCTGAAAGCGAAAACCTCGACTGGCTTGATTCGGAAGAATGGGCGGTATTTTCCAGTTCCACATTTCTTCTTTTGTAAGCCGGTTCCTGTTCCAGTTCATTTATTCCCGAAGGTGTCCTTAGTTTATAACTCAATTGCTTCAGCTTCTCGATACGCTCCTGTGATTTTTTGCGTTGCTCTTCAATAAAAGCAGGGTCGCTTAAATCCACCTTTTCATTTTGTTGGGAACTGAATGCCGGTTGAACAGGTGCTTGCTGAACAGGTGCTGCAGGCGTATTATTCACCGGAGTAACAGGTTGGTCATCCAATGTTACCTTTTTCACTATTTCAAATTCAACGGTCGGGGTAGTTGTATTTTCAACTGCTTCTACCGATTTCAAAAATGGTTCAATCATGGTTTCCTGTTTGGGAGTTTCCGTAACCTTATTTTCCACTACGGGTGTTTCTAAAGGAGTAACAGTATTCTGAACAGGAGAAGGAGTGTTATTCACAACAGGGCTGAAAATGTTAGGAGTGGTTTGAACTTGTTCGTCCAGCCTGCGCATAATTTTTTCGGCTTTCTTTTCGGTGAAATTTACCACAGGGTTCGCATTGAATCCGGTTGCGATAAGCGTAACATTTATTTTATCGCCCAATGTTTCATCAATTCCGTAACCTTTGATGATGTCTGCTGTTTGTCCTGCAGCATCTTGAATGAAATCGGTAATTTCTCCCAATTCATCCATGGTAATATCATCGGAACCACATGTAATATTCAGAAGCACATAACGTGCTCCCTTAATGTTGTTATCATTCAGCAATGGTGAAGTGAGTGCAAGTTCAACAGCCCTGATGGCTCTGTTTTCGCCTTCGCAACTCGCGGAACCCATAATGGCTACGCCGCTTTCCTTCATCACGGTTTGAACATCGGCAAAGTCAAGGTTAACGTGCAATGTAACGGTAATGATTTCAGCGATGCTCTTGGCTGCCGTATTCAAAATATCATCCGCATGAGAGAAGGCCTCGCCTAATTTCAGGTTGCCATACATCTCGCGCAGCTTATCGTTATTAATGATAAGAATGGTATCCACATGCTCGCGGAGTTCCTTCAAACCCTCTTCGGCTTGCAGTTTACGTTTCTTGCCTTCGAATGCAAAAGGCACGGTAACAATGGCTACGGTGAGTATGCCCATTTCCTTTGCGGCTTGTGCAATTACGGGCGCTCCGCCTGTACCAGTTCCGCCACCAAGGCCTGCGGTAATAAATACCATTTTAGTATTCGAGCCTAATATTTTCTTAATGTCATCCAGGCTTTCCATGGTGGCCCTCCTTCCAATTTCAGGAAGTGAACCTGCGCCGCGGCCTTCCGTAAGTCCTGAACCCAGGGCTATTTTCAAAGGCACGGGGCTGATGTCTAAAGCTTGCTGGTCTGTGTTGCAAACAACGAAATCAACGCCTTTTATGCCCTCGCGGAACATATGGTTGACTGCATTGCTGCCTCCTCCTCCTACACCAATTACTTTGATGATGGAAGATCTGTCTGTCGGTAAATCGAAGTTAATCATTTGATTGTGTTTTTAAGGTTATTTGGGATTAGGTGTTGCTTTTGGTTGTTGTTTTCTTACTTGCTGCGTCCACATCTTCATTAAAGAAATTGGCGAGCCTTTCCATGATGCCGCGTTTTTCCTTTTGTTTGGAGTGCTGAACTACTTCAGGCGCTTTAATAGTGGCTTGTTCCGGTTGAATGATTTCATTGCGTTGGTTTTCATCGAAGCCTTTCATAACAAGCCCTACGCCTGTGGCATAAAGCGGATGGCTCAAATCGAAATTGCCGGGGGCAAGGTGCTCATTCGGATATCCTACACGGGTATCCATGCCTGTAATGTATTCAACCAATTGAGGTAAATATTTTAATTGTGCACCGCCACCTGTGATTACAATACCCGCAATTAATTTACGTTCAAAACCGGAATTTTTAATTTCATAATACACATGCTCCAATATTTCAGACATCCGCGCATGGATTATTGCAGAAAGATTGCGAATGGAAATTTCCTTGTTCTGCCTGCCTTTCAAACCTGGTATTACAACGATTTCATTTTCCTGCGAT
>CAIWVW010000096.1 GCA_903916255.1 uncultured Bacteroidota bacterium | reverse complement strand
GTTATTATGGCAAGCGAATGATATGTATCATTTGGCCTGCAGCAATCCCGCGCGGCGGAATTAAAAAAGGGGTACTGCTTGGTTTTGCACAAGGAACTAAATTGAAAAACGAGAATGGGTATATCAAAAGCGGAACCAATAAAAAAATCTATTACAGGGTAATTCCATCGGTTGAGGATATTGATGAAAAGGATATTAAAATCCTATTGAAAGAAGCGATTGAAGTTGATAGGGAATTCAAGTAGGATTTCTAAAACTCTACATGCACACGTACCGAATAAATAGCAACAGGGCCTCTGTCGGAATTATATGCCGGGTTTATCACATATTGGAAGTCGGGAGCAAAAAGCAGGTGTTCGAATAACTTAAACTGGTAATAGGTTTCAATAATTTGTTCAGGTTTATAGTTTTCCAATGAGCCATCGCC
Organism: uncultured Bacteroidota bacterium; assembly: GCA_903916255.1. Classification (GTDB taxonomy): domain Bacteria; phylum Bacteroidota; class Bacteroidia; order JABEUT01; family JABEUT01; genus JABEUT01. Next base: position 2,909 of record CAIWVW010000096.1, on the reverse strand, counting down.
AATAATAAACTGAGAGCCGCCGGCATTTTCAAAATCACGGTGCTCTTTTGATAGTCCATTGGCAATATAGGCTATACCGAAATTATCTCCTTTCCGTTTCCACCATTCGCCATCAACACTTAGGCCGGGTGTTATGGTTTCATCCACTTCGGTAAAGGCCCAGTCTCCTGTTTTTCCATCATTCCAACCTGCCCGCGCAAAGAAGCCGATATACTTTGTAATTGGATAATTAAAGCTTATGCCTAGACCATATTTTTTATCGCCATTATATGCAGAGTCATTATCGATACTCAAAGCATTCAGATTTCCGGCATTGTAGGCTGCAATGGCGTCTTCATAATAGGGTGCCCTGGTTTGGTTCATAAAAAGTAAAAGGCTCAATCCCCCGGTTTTTCCGGCTGCTTTAAAGGTGAAACCGCCTTCCAGTGATACACCGAATGTTTTAGTGAAGTTAGGGTCCATAACCGGGCCATTTGCCTGATAAGGTTGCAATGCATCCGATAACTGCACATACCATGTAGGCTCTATTAATTGAATAACTGCTCCATAGGTATATCCCCTTGTATTGGCAGCATAGTCCCATGCGCCGTTATCCATCAATACCCAGTTCATAAACTGCGAACGGGCATCGTGTGAATAGGGGTTATTGTCATAGAAATCAGCCAGTGAAAATTTTCCCGCAGTAAAAGTTATTCTTTTGGAAGGAAAATATTGCTGAACCTGGTTTTGGTCATCTGTTATCAATGTATCGTGGCTTCCCTTCAACCCAAATGATTGTTGGAAATATCCTCTTGCTATATACGCCTGTGTAACTGGGTTTCCAACCCTGTAAATCTCTCCGTTAGGGAAACCTGCAATTCCGGTAGTGCCGCTAAAGCCTTTACCACCCGATATTTCCGGGTTGCAATAAATAGCGCCGTATTTCCATAAACGTAAACCAAGAAAAACGGTAGAAGTAACCGACATGTCTTGTTCGGTGGTGTCTTGTAAGCTGTTTTTCCCTGAATAAGGAGCTTTGAATTTGCCATGATATTGGTCTATGGCTGTTAACTGGAAATGAAAAGACCATCGGCTGCCCGTATCTTTATGATGAATGGAATCTTTAGTTGCGCAATAAGCTTTTGCAGACAAAAGGCAGAACATAAAACCTAATACAATATGCGTATAATTCTTAATCAACATAGGTATTTAATTAAAGAAGTAATCGTAAAGTAAATAAAGATTCAGAACAAGAATAATAGTGGCAACAATCCATGCGGTGTATTTTAGCAAAGGGGTATTTGCAAAGGAACCCATTTTTTGTTTACTATTTGTGAACAGAATAAGAGGAATTACGGCAAAACTCAATTGCATCGACAAAATCACTTGACTTAGTACAAGTAAACTGGTTGTGCCTTTTTCCCCATAAAGAATTGTTATAATAAAAGCAGGTACAATGGCTATCAACCGGGTAATGAGCCTTCGCAGCCAAGGTTTCAGGCGGATATTCAAGAACCCTTCCATTACAATTTGCCCGGCAAGTGTGCCCGTTAAAGTAGAGTTTTGGCCGGATGCAAGCAGCGCAATAGCAAATAACGTGCTGGCAAGAGTTGTACCTAAAAGCGGAGTCAATAATTTATGGGCATCGGTTATATCTGCTACATCTGTATGCCCGCTGCTGTGGAAGGTTGCCGCAGCCAAAATTAATATGGCAGCATTAATAAAGAATGCAGACATTAAAGCAACGGTGCTGTCTATCCCTGCAAACTTGATTGCCATTTTCTTGCCGATTTCCGTTCGTGGGTAATCCCTTGTTTGAACAATACTTGAATGGAGGTAGAGATTATGGGGCATGACCGTAGCACCCAATATGCCTATTGATATATACAGCATTTTTGGGTTGGTAACAATTTCGGCATGGGGCAAAAGGCCGCTTAATAAAGGGAATATCTGCGGGTGTGATGCAATTATTTCAAATGCAAAAGCCGCTATAATGGTAAAAATAAGGGCAGCTACCAAGGCTTCTATAAAGCGGAAACCTTTATATTGAAAGAATAAAATAATTAAAACATCAAACGCTGTCAGGGAAACGCCCCAAACGAGCGGTAAGCCAAATAAAAGATTCAATGCAATGGCAGAGCCTATTACTTCGGCAAGGTCGCAGGCGGCGATGGCTATTTCGCAGAGTATCCAAAGTGCAAAGCTTACCGGTTTGCTGTAACTGTCGCGGCAGGCTTGAGCAAGGTCGCGCTCGGTGGCAACTCCTAATTTTACAGAAAGGTACTGTAGTAGTATTGCAAAAAGGTTAGATGCCAAGATTACAGACAATAAAGTATATCCAAAACTCGAACCACCTGCAATATCCGTAGCCCAATTTCCCGGGTCCATATAACCTACCGCAACCATAAGTCCGGGGCCGGAGAAAGCAAACAGTTTCTTCCAAAAGCTGCCATTGCCGGGTACTTTCACGGTGGAAAACACCTCCGGAAGCGAATGTGCAGCATTCTTTTTGAGCCAGGTTGCTACGGTTTTTTTATGTTCTGCTTCTGTTGCCATGGTTTTCTGGCTGCAAACATACACATAATATTTTACATGGCTAATAAAAATTATTAGGCGAGCCAAATAATTATTAATTGAAATATTTATATTATCTTTGCGGCCTGCCTAATAAATCTGTATGCATTCATTTTCGGAAGAGAATTATTTGAAAGCAATCTATCACCTGGGTGCTGAGGGCGCTAAAATCAGCCTTACTGCTATTGCGGAAGCGTTGCACAACAACCCTGCTTCGGTAATTGATATGCTGAAAAAGCTTACAGAAAAGAAGCTTATCAGCTATGATAAGAAAAAGGGGGCTAAGCTTACGAGCAGTGGCATTAAGGCTGCCATGGAAATCATCCGGAAGCACAGGCTTTGGGAGGTTTTTCTAT
>CAIWVW010000095.1 GCA_903916255.1 uncultured Bacteroidota bacterium | reverse complement strand
GTGGTCAATGCCGTATATGCTTATGTGGCTACTACATATCTGGATAGTAGTGCTACTCCTCCTGTACCACCACGTTTGCTTTTTGAACAATCCCTAAAATCGCTTATTTATTCTATTGTAAACGGTTATCTGAATATCCAAAGTGGGGAATACTTATTGTATACCCCGGAGCAAATGGAATTTGTTAACCGCTTAATGGAAACTACTTTAGCTTGCGGAAACCCGGAAGATATGCCGCAAAATATATCGAACATAGAAGATGAGATTACCACAAGCAATCTTACAACTGCCGAGCAGATGCCATTGCTTTATGCCACGGCCGTCGGCCAGTCCGCATATACTTATTGGGTTAATGTTCTTAATACCGTTCCTCCTCCGCCGAGTAATTGGGCAAATTTTATAACATCGTTTACCCCTGGCATAGTGAAGTTTCCTTATTGGATTGCTGCATCTATGCAGGGCACGTTGTTAGGAATAAGCCTGTACGATTCTAAATATAACTCTGACCCCAAATTGAACGGGCAACTTGCAGCGGCGTTGCAAATGGTGGTGGATCTTGCAGGTGGCAATATTATTTTAGCCTTGTTCGGCTCTTTGTATGTGGGCAGTGGTAAGGTTGCGCTTAATTTGCAATCAAGGCCTCTGGTCAATTCGGAGGCTTCTTTGAGTTTCGGGCAATCTTCCAGTTTAAGAAGCCTTGCAATCACAGGCTCGGGAACACAGTCTGGTATAGCTTCTAGTTCAGGTAATGGCCCACAACTAGAGAAATCTAATTGGGCCTACGCTCTTGCAGATTGTGGGGGAGCATTAGGAGGGGTTGAGATTGGATTGGGTCTCGGTGGTCCTTTATTGGGGACTTTATTTGGCGTTATAGCCGGCGCAGCGGGCACATTGGCGGTAATAAGACCCCTAAATTCGCAAGGCCAGCTGCCCCAAAACGGTTTAGTGCCCACTATTCAATTTAACCCCTATAATGAGTATGAAGCTGTTGGTATTATCCATAACGAAATTGTATGCGCCTATTTGACAGAAAGGCCTGGTCACGATTTGGATACGATTATGAGTTTTGTTATTAAAGAATATAACCGTATTGCAATGTTTCCGATTGAAGATACTGGTAAAGTTTTTACTAATATTCTTGTACAAACTGTTCAAGCTGATTACAAGAATATTAATAATATTATGCAGCTAATAAGAACTAATTTGACTTCACCGACAACGGTCTACAAAATGACTAAAACCATAAATCAACTTAGAAGTTGCAATTCATTAGGCGCTTTTAATAAAACCATACAGACCGTAGAGAAAAATCTATTTTATGATAAGACCATTACAGCTAGGGACATGATAAGTATTAAAATATTCATAACGGTGCTTAAGTATAGTTTTAACTTATGGTCCTTTGTTTTTGATAATTAATTCTAAATTCGAGGATGCGAAATAAAAGGACAAATATAATTTTGATTATCTGGACGATTGTTGCAACAATGGAATTACTTTTTACCGGAGTTAATGTGACACACGTGATTATTGCGGCAATGGGATGGGTAGCAATATTGGTGAAAATAAAACAGGATATGAAACCCGGAGGCTAGAGTCTGGCTTGAATCAGAGGCATTGAGGTTTAACGAAACTCTGAGGAGGGTATTAAAAAAATGTTACGCTAAAGTTCGGCAAGAATATTCAATAACATAAAAAATTAAAATATATATTATGTCTCCAAAATACATTAACCCTTATTCATTCATAGCCGCAAATTATAGCGATGGAATGGATGCAATAGCTGCTGTACTTGCCCCTTTGTACCCGAATCAAACAATTGATGATGTGGTCAATGCCGTATATGCTTATGTGGCTACTACATATCTGGATAGTAGTGCTACTC
>CAIWVW010000094.1 GCA_903916255.1 uncultured Bacteroidota bacterium | reverse complement strand
ATACATTTGCAAAAAATTACCCATGAATCCCAAGCGTATTATAGTGATCTGGCTGCTTACAGGCTGTGTGCTTATATGGGCCATGGTTGTGGTGGGCGGCATTACCCGCCTCACCCACTCAGGGCTTTCGATGGCTAAATGGAAAATATCGAGTGTTATTCCTCCGCATACCGATGAAGAATGGCAACAGGATTTTAATGACTACAAACAAACCCCAGAATACAAACAAATAAACAGCTATTTCACGCTTGAAGATTATAAACACATTTATTGGTGGGAATTTATTCACCGCCTTATAGGCCGCAGCATTGGAATGGTATTCTTGATTCCATTCGCATTTTTCGTTTACAAAGGTTGGCTGAAAGGAAAACTGCTGATAAAATCACTCGTAATTTTCGCCATGGGCGGAGCGCAAGGCGTGCTTGGCTGGTTCATGGTGGCCAGTGGCTTGCAAGATGTTCCACATGTGAGTCACTATTTTTTGGCTGCTCATTTAATAACAGCTTTTATCACCTGTGGATATAGTTTTTGGGTAGCATTGGATTTAATTTATCCGACTGATTTGCCCCAAACCCCTAAAGGGGCTTTGGGGCAGAAACCTCAATTCCAATCTCTCCGGAAATGGAGTTGGGCATTATTAGTTATGGTAGTTATACAAATAGTTTACGGAGCATTTACTTCAGGCCTTCATGCCGGACAGTTTGACCCAACCTGGCCCAAAATGGGCAACAATTGGATTGCACCTGAAATTACAGCCCTAACACCAACATGGCGCAATTTTATTGATGGCGTTGCAGGAGTGCAATTCATACATCGGTACAATGCTTATGTAGTAGTATTGTTGGTATTTATTATCTGGTTCAAATCGCGTAAACTACAACTGTTACCAACCCAATCAAACGGCATTAAGTTCTTATTAGGAATGGTATTTGTGCAATTTTTACTGGGAGTATTCACCCTCATATACTCCGTTCCTGTTGTGCTTGGCGTGCTGCATCAGACGGGAGCATTCCTGCTTTTTGCTTCCTCCATTTTTGTGCTCCATCAATGGAAAGCAGTGAAAGTAGTAAGTTGAGGGTAAATAAATCCTTTTCTAACTATTAGCGATGGTCTCCATGGTCATGTCCGTCATGCCAGCGGTGCCCGTGTCCTCCCCAAAAGCAACCTTGCATGGTTAGCAGGGATAAGCAACATACTATGAGTAACAACTTCTTTTTCATTTTGATTAGTATTAATTTGTTGGATGCAAAACTCCGCTTCTAACGACCAATACCTGTTATAGATGTTAGGCTGAAAGTTACATGATTCACGGTTTAACAATAGGAAAAAGCAATTTAGCGTCTTTTCAAAAATTATTAACATCTCCAACGGTCTGCCTCAATAGGATTAACTTTGCATCCTATGGAATCGAAACTGGATAATTTTCTGAATGAACTGAACGAGGAGCAACGCAAAGCTGTGGAAGCAACCGAGGGGCCTGTAATGATTATTGCCGGCGCAGGTTCGGGCAAAACAAGGGTCCTTACCTATCGCATAGCTTATTTGTTGAAAAAAGGAGTTGACCCTTTCCGGGTTCTTTCGCTTACCTTCACCAATAAAGCCGCTGCTGAAATGAAAGAGCGGATTATTGAACTTATCGGCGGAGATGCACGCAACTTGTGGATGGGCACTTTTCACTCTGTTTTTGCAAGGCTTTTACGACGTGAAGCAGATAAATTGGGCTACCCGCAAAACTTCACCATATACGATACCGATGATTCTAAAGGCTTGATTAAAAGCATCACTAAAGAGCTGGGGCTGAATGATTCAACCTACAAACCATCAGCATTGCTGGGGCGTATTTCGAGTATGAAAAACATGCTTATTTCCCCGGAGACATATGCCAATGATGCGCAGTACCAAAGTGATGACCGCGCTGCCCGAAGGGAACATTTTACACATATTTACCTCACCTACAATAAAAGGCTTTTTAAATCCGGAGCAATGGATTTTGATGACCTATTATTCCAAACCAATATGTTGCTCCGCGACCATCCGGATGTTTTATTCAAATACCAGAATATGTTCCAATATATTTTGGTAGATGAGTATCAGGATACCAATTTCTCGCAGTATATGATATTGCGGCAATTGGCGGCACGCCACCAAAATATTGCAGTTGTGGGGGATGATGCACAAAGTATTTATGCTTTCCGCGGAGCCAATATTCAAAATATTTTAAACTTTCAAAAGCACTACCCCGATACGCAAGTTTTTAAATTGGAGCAAAATTACCGTTCAACCAAAACGCTTGTGCATGCTGCTAATTTGGTAATCTCTAAGAACAAGGACCAACTTCAAAAAACAGTTTGGACATCCAACGCAGAGGGTGAAAAAATACAACTGATGCGGGCTTTTAGCGATACCGATGAAGGCAAGCAAATTGCACAATCTATCTTCGATTTCAGGGTCTCCAAACAAGCCATGAACCATGAGTTCGCGATACTGTACCGCACCAACGCCCAGTCTCGCCCAATTGAGGAAGCGTTGCGAAAACTTAATATCCCTTACCGTATTTATGGTGGCATTTCCTTCTATCAGCGCAAGGAAATTAAGGATTTGATGGCGTACTTCCGCTTGGCTATTAATCCGCATGATGAAGAGGCATTGAGACGGGTCATCAATTATCCGAAGCGGGAAATTGGTGATACAACCGTTGATAAAATGATTGTAGCCGCTGCGGATAACGACATTAGTATTTGGCTGGTATTGGATAATCTGAAAGATTTTAACTTGGGACTTTCTCCGCGTGTAACAGAAAAAATTACGGAGTTTGTAACCATGATAAAGAGCTTCTCTGCCATGGTTCCGAATTACACGGCTTACCAATTGGGAGATTATATTTATTACACCACAGGCATAAAACGTGAATTGGAACAAGACCGCACTCCGGAAGGCTTCGGACGTATGGAAAACATACAAGAATTACTGAACGGGTTGAAAGATTTTTCCGAAAAACCATTGGACGAAGGCATTATACCAACCATAAGCATGTTCATGGAGGATGTAGCTTTACTGACTAATGAAGACCGCAACAAAGACGATGAAAAGGACAAAGACCGCATATTGCTGATGACCATTCATGCCGCAAAAGGATTAGAATTTAACTACGTATATATCGCCGGATTGGAAGAAAACCTTTTCCCTTCGCAAATGGCATTGATGTCAAGAGAAGAGTTGGAAGAAGAACGCAGATTGTTTTATGTAGCGGTAACCCGTGCGAAGAAGCAAGTGGTGCTGACGTATGCTATCAGCCGCTACCGATACGGAAGTGCGCAAAGCAATGAGCCAAGCCGCTTTTTAGAAGAGATACCCGCGGAATGTATTACCAATCTTTCCTATCGGGAAGAGGCAAGCGAGCATGTATATTCCCGCACTCCATCTGCATTCCGGAAACCTGCTTCTCCGGCTATCGTTCAACCGCCGCCTACAAACATTGTCGGAAAGAAATTAATGAGCATGAATAAAGCTGCTCAAACCAGTTTGCCAATGGACAATTCACACCTTAGCGGATTAAAAACAGGTATGAAGGTACAACATGAACGCTTTGGCATTGGTGAAGTAGTTAGCATAGAAGGCGCTTACCCAAACAGCAAGGCCATGGTGATGTTTGCTAACGGAGAAAAAAAACAATTACTATTGAAGTTCGCTAAACTGAAAATTTTGGGATAATGATACATTTTAAAAGGACATTATCATTCATCGTTTATAGTTTAGCGTTCATCGCAGTATTCTCCTCTTGCCATAATAACCCTTTGGATATTGATGTTTCGAAAATAAACGTACCGCCAGTTAAGATTGAAAGATTGGAGCGCGATATGTTTGCCATGCCACCGGACAGTGTCAATCAATATACCCGGCGCATGATGAATAAATACGGAAAATTCTATACCGATTTTGTAACCGGGTTCCTGAATGATGGTGGAATTATGGACTCCACCTATGCCGCGAGTTTAAGGCGTTTCATTACCGACAAGGATATGCGCGATACGTATGACAGTTGCGAAAAAGAATATCCGGATGTATCTTTTCTGGAAAATGGGCTTACGGACGCTTTTCAACACTTCCGCTATTACTTTCCGGATAAACCCCTGCCAAAAGTGTTTACTGTTATGGACGGCTACCAATACAATATTGTTTATTATGATTCTGTACTTGCCGTTTCGCTGGAATGGTATCTCGGCAAGAACAACCAGCTATATGTATTCGCGCAGGTACCGCATTTCAAAGTAGTGCATATGAGCAGGGATTATATCATCTGCGATGCAGTTTATGGCTGGCTGGAAAGTATTTTTAAAACCAATGAAGATAAAAATGATTTGTTGAGCCAGATAGTGCATGAAGGTAAGATTATGTATGCGCTGGATGCTATGCTGCCCAAGGTGAATGACACCATTAAAATACATTACTCAAAAAAACAACTAGCATGGTGCAAGGAGAACGAATTTAATATGTGGGCATACGTAATAAAGGAAAAATTGTTGTATTCCACCGACCAGTCAAACATTGCAAAACTGACGGATGACGGGCCTTTTACTTCCTTTTTCAATCATGATTACAGTCCTGCAAAAACAGGTTTCTGGCTGGGCTGGCAGATTGTAAGAACCTATATGAAAAATAATCCTGATGTTACACTACCACAACTGATGGCAGAAAAAAGCGCGGATAAAATTTTTAGAGAATCTGGATATAAACCATCAAAATAAAATGAGTGTCCGTGCAAAAAAACATTTAGGGCAGCATTTTCTGATTGATGAAGCTATAGCGGAAGAAATTTCAGACGTGCTTGAACACACTACAGAAAAAGTTCTTGAAATAGGCCCGGGTATGGGCAGCCTTACAAAATATTTATTGAAAGAGTGGGGTAAAAATTTGTGGGTATCGGAAGTAGATGTGGAATCAGTTTCCTACCTGAATATGTATTATCCCCAATTAAAGCCCAATATAATTCACGGGGATTTTTTACAACTGGACCTAACTACTATTTTTGGAAAGGAGAAAATTTCATTGATTGGGAATTTCCCTTATAATATTTCATCGCAAATACTTTTTAAAGCTCTCGAAAACCGGGATATGATAGTGCAGGTGGTAGGTATGTTCCAAAAGGAAGTAGGCAAACGAATCTGCTCACCTCCCGGCAATCGGGATTATGGAATATTGAGTGTCTTTATTCAGGCCTATTATGAAGCGGACTACCTTTTTGACGTGCCGCCGGAGAGTTTTAATCCGCCACCTGCAGTAAACTCGGGTGTTATCCGTCTCACCAAGAAAGGCAATAATGCTTTAAATTGTGATGAAGTATTATTTAGGAAAGTAGTGAAAACCGCCTTTAATCAGCGTAGAAAGAAACTTTCCAATGCTTTATCAGGAATGTTGGAAGGTAAAAAAATGCGGGAAAACACAGGCCATAAAAGGGCCGAAGAGCTATCGTGGCAAGATTTTGTAGAACTGACCAATTTTATAAGTCAGGCATAGATTGTTAAGTAAATATTAAATTTGCGGAATAAAGAAAAACACTTATACATAATGGCTACAGATAACTTTCAGGGACACGACTATTATTTAATTGACGAATTACTTACCGATGAACACAAACTTATCAGGGATACTGCCCGGGCGTTTGTAAAGAAATCAATCAGCCCTATTATTGAAGAGGCTTGTCAGAAAGCGGAATTCCCAAAACAAATTGTTAAGGGATTAGCAGAGATTGGCGCGTTCGGGCCAACTATTCCGCATGAATACGGTGGTGCAGGACTTGATTATATTTCCTATGGGATTATTATGCAGGAAATAGAGCGCGGAGATTCAGGAATCCGCTCTACTGCTTCCGTGCAAGGTTCATTAGTTATGTACCCTATTTACGCATTTGGCAGCGAAGAGCAAAAAAAGAAATGGCTGCCTTTGTTGGCGGCCGGGGAAAAAATAGGTTGCTTCGGGCTAACTGAACCTGACCATGGCTCCAACCCCTCGGGTATGGTGAGTAACATTGTTGATAAAGGCGCATATTATTTACTAAACGGCGCCAAAATGTGGATTTCTAATTCCCCTATTTGTGATATTGCAGTTGTTTGGGCAAAAGATGAAGAGGGTGTTGTACGTGGTATGATTGTGGAACGCGGCATGGAAGGCTTTACTACACCTGAAACGCATAATAAATGGTCATTGAGAGCAAGCGCCACCGGCGAACTTGTTTTCGATAATGTAAAAATCCCAAAAGAAAATATATTACCCAATATAAAAGGGTTAAAAGGCCCTCTGTCTTGCCTGAATATGGCTAGATATGGAATATCATGGGGCGTTATTGGATGCGCTTTAGATTGTTACGATGCTGCGTTGCGTTATTCAAAACAACGTATACAGTTTGGTAAGCCTATTGGTGGCTTCCAGCTTACCCAGAAGAAACTGGCAGAAATGATTACAGAAATAACCAAAGCGCAATTGCTATGCTGGAGATTAGGAGTATTGATGAACGAAAAACGCGCTACTCCTGCACAAATTTCTATGGCAAAGCGGAATAACGTGAACATGGCTTTGCAAATTGCGAGGGAAGCCAGGCAGATATTCGGAGGCATGGGAATTACAGGCGAATATCCTATTATGCGCCATATGATGAATTTGGAATCAGTAATAACATATGAAGGAACACACGACATTCATTTGCTTATTACAGGAATGGATGTAACAGGACTTTCAGCGTTTGAATAAGAACATATTTATACATGTGAAAAACACCCCTTCACATATTAAATTACTACTGCTATCAGTTGTCAGTTGCTTTTGTTTGGCTTTTATTTCATTTAAAGGCGACCCTTCTAATGCCCCCCGGAAATGCGAGGATATTATCAATAAAATGCTCGCCGCCACTAAAGGCGTGCGCACCCTCCGAACAAATGTAACTACTGTTGAACGGGTATCGGGCAAAAATAAAGTGCTTAAGTATGCAGTTAAGCTTAACACGTCTCCTTATAAAGCATATTCCAAAAATTTAGATGACGGCTCAGAAGTGTTATTTGTGCAAGGAGTGAATAACAATGAGGCAACAATCAACCCGAATGGCTTTCCTTATGTTAACTTACATTTAGACCCATACGGAAAACTAATGCGCAAGGGCCAGCACCAAACTTTCCTCTGGCTTGGATTTAATCATATCTCGGATATACTTTCCCATTCCCTCGCAAAATATCACGACGCATATAATAAGTTTGTAAAACGTGATGCAGATACAGTATTTTATAAGGATTCCTGCTATAAAATTGAAATTAATTTTTCAAATTATACGTATGAAAAATATACCGTTACTCAGAAAGGAGAAACGATTTCAAGCATAGCGGCAAAGAATTATTTAAGCGAGTATGAGATACTTATACATAATGACATTTCGTGGTTTACAGACGAGTTGGAAACCGGCAAGCAACTTATTTTGCCGAGTGCTTATGCTAAATCAACAACGCTCTTAATCCGGAAGGATAATTTTTTGCCGGTGGATATAAGAATATATGATGATGCAGGGTTTTTTGAGGAGTATATTTATACAAAACTCCAACTAAATCCAACTATACCTGATGCGGAATTTACAGAGAGTTACTCCGGCTATCATTTTTAAGTAAATAAACAGCTATCTCTTTATTCACTAATTTAGCTGCATGACTGTCGCAGAAAAAGCTCTATCGGAAGTATTGCAAAAACGGGAAGAACTGGGTTTACTCCGTAAATTATCCGTTGGCACCAAACGCATTGATTTTACTTCCAATGATTACCTTGGCTTTGCAAGGTCTGAAGAATTGTTTGCCATGATAGAAGAAAAAACTTCTACGAGCAAGCAAATAAATGGTTCAGGCGGTTCACGTTTATTATCCGGCAATTCTAAAGAAGCCGAAGACCTGGAATTATTCCTTGCAAAATTTCATAACTCGAAAGCGTCCCTGATTTTCAATTCAGGATATGATGCCAATGTGGGCTTGCTTTCTTCCATTGCAAAAAAGGATGACACTATACTTTATGATGAATTGGTTCATGCTTCAATCCATGATGGGATAAAGCTTTCACGGGCCGGTAGTTTCCCCTTCAGGCATAATGATTTAATACATTTGGAAGAAAGATTGAATAAATCAGGCGGGAATATCTTTATAGCTGTGGAATCTGTTTACTCTATGGATGGAGATATCTCACCGTTAAAAGAAATTTTGGATTTATGCAAAAAACATAATGCAAGCCTTATTGTGGATGAGGCTCACGCAACAGGGGTATTCGGAAAAGGGCTGGTTCAGAATTTTAAACTCGAAGAAGATGTATTTGCAAGAGTGCATACATTCGGAAAAGCAATGGGCTGCCATGGTGCAGCAGTGCTGGGTTCAGAAACTCTAAAAAAATATCTGGTCAATTATGCCCGTTCATTTATTTACACTACTGCATTACCTTTGCATAGCCTTATTAGTATTGAATGCGCCTACCATTTGCTTGAAAAAAGTGTATCCATTCAAAATAAATTGTTTGAGAATATCTCCTATTTCCATAAAAAAACAGCAGTCTCAAAGACCAATAAATGGCTCGATAGTATAAGTGCCATTCAGAGCCTGATAGTCCCGGGTAATATTGAAGTAAAAAAACTTTGCTCAAAAATTCAGGGAGAGGATATAGATGTCCGGCCAATACTAAACCCTACTGTCCCTAAAGGAAAAGAACGTATCAGGGTTTGCCTGCATTCGTATAATACAAAAGAGGAAATAGATTTGCTCTTTGAAACGATTGAAAAAGCATGAGGAAAATATTTATAACCGGAATAGGAACAGGAGTTGGTAAGACCATTGTATCGGCAATTGTCACCGAAGCCCTGGAGGCTGATTACTGGAAGCCGCTGCAAACAGGCTCGGAAGTTGACAGGGATTCAGATACAATACGTAATTTAATGAGTAACAACAAAACAATTATCCACCCTGAAGCATACTGCCTTAAGTTACCTGCTTCGCCTTTTGCTGCGGCTGAAGAAGAGGGAATAAAAATTGAAATTAAAAATATCACGATTCCAAAAACTGAAAATATTTTGGTGATTGAAGGTGCCGGAGGGCTTATGGTTCCTATAAATGAAGATGAATTGATGATTGACATGATAGAGCAATGGGATGCAGAAGTTATTTTGGTTTCGCAAAATTATTTGGGCAGT
>CAIWVW010000093.1 GCA_903916255.1 uncultured Bacteroidota bacterium | reverse complement strand
AGTTATAAGTTATAAGTTATAAGTTATAAGTTATGACCAGACGGAATCTATTATTACAGGATAACAGACAGTAATGAAAACCTTATAAAATCGGATAAGTTATTGATAATTCATTAATATCTTGTAAATTTGAACTTATTTTAAGGTTTTGAAAAAACTAAATTTATTTTTCTTTTTCAGCTTTTCGTTTTTCATTTATTCTTCTGCTCAAACAGTAATTGATTATTCCTTTGAACCTACAGTACAGCACTTTGTTGTTCCGCCAGGTGTTAATGCCATTACTGTAACCTTAGCTGGTGCCAAAGGTGGAGGTGCTTTAGGGGGAAAAGGTGCTTCTTTTACAGGAATTTGTAATGTAATTGAATATCATGTGCTATCTGTTGTAGCAGGACAACGGGGAGGAATTATTGCAGGAACCGCAATTTATAATGGAGGAGGAGGAGGAGGAGCCAGTTGGGTTTATGATTCCAATGTTGTTCTATACAACCCTATAGATAAATCCGGACTGCTTGCCGTGGCTGCGGGTGGTGGAGGGGAAGGTATACTTTTGGATCCTTTTAATGATACATTGTACTACTATAGAGGGGCGGATGGCGGAGTTGATATTACTACTAATAATACAACTTCATTTTTGGTTGGAGCAGACACCATAGGAGAAACGGGTGGTAATGGCGGTGGCGGGTCGTTCCATGCAGCAGGTGGTGCAGGTTGGCTAAGCAATGGACAGGGGGGAGGCTGCTTTTCAGGAATGGATGAAGCAAATCATTTTGCTGCATTAATAACTAATTCCTATTGTGATACAATATATAAATTATATCCAGGATTATTAGGAGGATTTGGCGGTGGTGGAGAAGGCGGTGGTTATGAGATGGCAGGATTTGATGGCTATAATGGCGGCGGCGGCGGCGGCTATAATGGCGGTGGAGCTGGCGAAAGTGACAGTGGAGGAGGAGGAGGAGGAGGAGGCTCATACCTAAATGGGACTTTGGTGGGTACTGCAACAGCATCTGATACAGGCAATGGCTTTGTTACTATTTCATACATACCTCCTTCATCGGAAATCATAGCTATTTATCCTAATCCTACTCCCGCAGTATTTACCGTTAACGGTATCAGGCAGGAGCAGCTAATAGAAATTTATAATTGCTTAGGGCAAAAATTACAAGCTTTCCAAGCAAGCAATACAGTTATGCAGGTTGATTTATCGGCATATCCGAGTGGAGTATATATTGCAGTGGTTCTCAATGCAGATGGCAGTAAAGTTTGGCAGAGTAAAGTGGTGAAAATACCCTAAAACAAGAAAACAACTATATTACTCCGGTTCTCAACAAAGTTAAAGGCAGGACAAACAGCCGAACCTGCCAACCCCCTTTCACGGCATAAAGCTATTTCCGGCCACCTTGGATATACGGATACCAAGCGATAGTCCCTATCGGGACAACTTATTAGGTTATATTAACACCATCGGCTATCATTTTTAAGATATCAATCAAGATATTAAGTTATTTTTGCCCCTCATTTTAAAGAATGAAGAAGACATTCATCACCAATCTTATCCTGGTACTTACGCTTAATCTCTCCATTAAGCCCTTCTTTATTTTTGCCATCGACCGTAAAGTGCAAAATATTGTGGGGCCTCAGGAATTCGGGGTTTATTTCGCTCTGCTGGGTTTCTCATTCATTTTCAACGCATTGCTCGATTTAGGGATTACCAATTTCAATAACCGCAACATTGCCCAAAACACCCACCTGCTAAGCAAGCATTTCTCTCGGATGGTTATTCTTAAACTTTCGCTCGGGATGCTCTATTTCATCATTTGTACTTCTGCCGGGCTTCTGTTAGGATATGATTTCAGAAGGATGAAACTATTGCTTATCCTTTGCCTCATGCAGTTTCTCATTTCTTTTATTGCCTATCTCCGTTCCAATATATCGGGCATGCACCTCTTTAAAACCGACAGTATTATCTCTGCCATGGACCGTATGATTGCCATAGCCATTTGCGTACCGATTATATGGTTTCATTTTTTTGTGAAGAACATTGGCATTATGGATTATGTTTACATACAAACCATTGCCTACCTGTGTGTGGCGATTATTGCCTTCACCATTGTAGTCCGCAAAGCAGGATTTATCAGGTTCGAGTGGAACCGAACTTTCAGCCTGATGATATTGAAGAAGAGCTTTCCGTTTGCGTTGTTGGGAATGATTATGTCCTTTTATAACCGTATCGATGGCTCCATGCTCGAAAGGCTGATACATGACAATGGCGCCCAGGCAGGTATTTATGCCCAGGCTTTCCGCCTGCTCGATGCTACCAACATGATAGCTGTTCTGGCGGCTGGTTTGTTGTTGCCCATGTTCGCCCGTATGTTAAAACTAAAGGAATCGGTAGAATCGATGGTTAAAACCGCTTATACCCTGTTGTTTGCGCTTGCCGTAACCGTTGCCTGCGGATGCGCTTTTTATGCCGCCGATATGATGAAAATGCTCTATACCAGCGATGTAACTGAAACCTCAACCGTATTTTCCATATTAATGTGCTGCTTTATGGGCAGCGCCACCCAATACGTATTCGGCACATTGCTTACCGCTAACGGCAGCCTTAAATACCTCAACATTATTGCCGGTTGCGGATTTATTGCCAATATTACCCTGAACCTCATTTTAATTCCGCGCCTGCAGGCAGAAGGAGCCGCCATAGCCAGTTTAACCACCCAGCTATTAGTGCCCGGCATACAGATATTTGTGGTACGTAAAATGTTCAACTTTGTAACCCTGCCCAAAATGATGCTCACCCTGCTCATTTTCGCCCTTGGCGAAATAGGCCTGGCTTTCGGCTCTAAGCACCTGCCCCTCGACTGGAAAGTTTGTTTCCTCGCTTTCCTTGCAGCATCGGGAATTTGGGTGCTTGCCACGGGCGTTATCAATATTAAATCTATCCTGAAAACGGTAAAAATTGGTTAATACCGTAAATATCTTACTTTTGCCTTCCCCGAATAAGCCAAAAAGTTTATAAAGCTAAAAGTTCCTAACGTAAATCTAATGCTTCCGAACTTTGCAAACTTTACAAACCATATAACTTTATAAAATAACTATGACGAACGAAAACAAACCCGAAATTTTTGATTCAGGAAACCTGCTGGTTTTTATTTTCAGCCGCTGGAAATTCCTGCTAACGATAACAATTTTTGCCGCTGTAGCATCTACCGTAATAGCCTTTGTTTTGCCTGAAAAATATAAAGCTACCGTCGTTCTTTTCCCTTCACAAAACAACAACCTTTCAAGGGCTTTTTTATCATTGCAAGCCGATGAAACTAAAGATTTTCTATCATTCGGCGAAGATAATAATGCCGAACAAATGCTACAGGTTTTAAAGTCGGACCAGTTGATGTATGCCCTTGAAAAAAGATTCGACCTGATAAAAAACTATGGCCTTGAAAAAAGCTGGGATAAAGATTATTTATTTAAAGGCGAATATGAAGAACTCTTTAGTTACAGCATTACGCAATATGAATCTATTGAGATTACCGTACTGGACAAAAAACCCGATATGGCAGCCCTTATGGCGAATGAAGCCAGCCGCCTGGCCGATTCTATTTTTCAGGGCATTATTAAACAACGGGCCCTTACAGCCTATTATATTGTAAAAGGCCAGTTCGATTCGGCAACAGCCTTGTCAAACAAACTGGAAGATTCAATGAATTATTACCGCGGCATTGGCATACTTAACTGGGAATATCAGGTGAAAGAATTAACAGCCGGCCTTGCAGATGCAGAAGTGAAAGGCAATGCCCAAGCGGTAAAGGACATTACTGATAAATTGAAAATTTTTCAGCAAAATGGTAAAGGCTATTGGATTATTGCCAATGAACTGGAAAATAATTTTATTTGGCTAAAGCAGGTAAAAACCTCCTATGAAGAGGCAAAAGTGAATGCCGAACAAAAGATACCTTCCTTCTTTATAGCTGATAAAGCCACACCGCCCGACCGCAAATCTTATCCTATTCGCGGCTTGGTTGTTGCCGGAGGAACACTTGCTGCCTTAATTATTTCACTGCTTGTTTTATTAGTTGCCAACCGCTTGAAAACACTAAAAAAAAAGTAGCAATGGATGGCTTTGAAAGCATTAGTTTTTTAAAATGGATTTACAGGCATTTTAAACCTTTGCTAATCGTACAACTTATTGCTCTGGGATTATCCGTTCTTTTTTCTTCCCAATATTTCATGCCCAAAGAATATAAATCATATACCGTGGTATATCCTTCCAATATGTCGGATTATTCGCATGAAAGCCCTTCGGAACAAATGATTGAATTTTTAAACTCGGCCGATATAAAAAATTTGGTAATCGAAAAATTCAACCTTCGCAAGCATTATGGCTTGCCCGAGAACGGGAGTCCCTGCTATGATAAACTTTACACGGAATATGACCGTAACGTAAACATAAAGCCTACCGAATATGGCGCTGTACAAATTACGGTATATGATATAAATCCGGATACGGCCTACAAAATGGTGAATGGCATTTTAGATATTTTAAACAAAAAAGTACAGGAGGTGCAACGGGTAAAATCGAAGGAAGTAGTGGATATGTGGGCTGTCCAACTGTCAGCAAAAAAACACCAGATAGATTCCATGTCGGCCCTGTCGAAACAACTAAGCACACAATACGGCCTGCTGGAATACGAAGGCCAGACCAGGGAAGTTACCAAAGCCTACTATCAATCGCTGGCGGCAGGAAAAGGCACGAAACAAAATGATGAAACAGCGCAGCAGATAAAAAATATGGAGGACCACGGCATCGAATTCCGAGTGCTTAACCAGCATATCGAATCAGCTATGCTGGACTATGCGGGAATGGAAGCCAAATATGAGGATGCCAAAAAAGATATCGACAAGCATTTTACCTTTTGGAACATGGTAAGCGCCCCCTTTATTCCCGATTCTTATTCGTATCCGCTTCGTTCGCTTATTATCATCGGTTCCTGCTTTGCAGCATTGGTTTTCTCCATTTTAGGAATCAGGGCGATGGAAAAAATAAAATAATCCTTATATGTTGGTCGGTAAAAAACAAATATGGATTTTTTATATAGCCAGCATACTTTTTGTATGCCTTGACCTTTTGTTCATCCTGTTGCGAATTAATTTTATGGCAGGGCTTCTTCCGCTGGCGGCATTAATTATTTACCTGGCCCTGTTCTCGCTCGACAAGTTAATGCTGTTCGTGGTTTTTTGCACGCCCATCTCCATCAATATTTTTCAGGTACCCGGGCTTGGCCTTGGCGATATTGGTGTAGGCATGGCCCTGCCCACCGAACCTATCATGTTTGGCATCATGCTGCTTTTCTTCATGCACATTGCCTATTCGGGCTACGATAAAAAAATATTGCGCCATCCGGTTACTATAATGATTTCGCTTAGCCTGATATGGATGCTCGTTACCTGTTTTACCAGCACCATGTATTTCGTATCCTTTAAATACCTGCTTGAAAGAAGCTGGGGCGTGGTTACCTTTTTCTTCCTCGGCATATTGCTTTTTAAGAATGTAAAAAATATTTACTCTTTCCACTGGCTCTATGTTGCATCCTTCCTTCTGGTAATAGGATATACCATTGTGCGCCACTACCCATCTCATTTTTCGGAAAAAGGCGCGCACACCGCGGTTAACCCCTTTTATAACGACCACACCGCCTATGGTGCACTGCTGGCTATGTTTGTTCCCATACTGGGCGGCTTCAGTTTAATAAAAAGATTTGGCCCCACCGTCCGCATCCTGGCCTTCTGCCTGTTTCTGGTTTTTCTTATGGCACTTGCACTATCATACAGCCGCGCGGCATGGCTAAGTACCATAGCAGCCATCGCCCTATTAATACTTATGCTTTTCCGGGTAAAACTGAAATGGATTTTAGCCGGGTTAACCCTTGGACTGTGCCTTTTCTTTGCATACCAAACGAGCATTATTATGAAACTGCAACGGAACAACACGGACGTATCGCAGGATATAGGTAAAGAAATACAATCCATTTCGAATATTTCATCGGATGCTTCTAACCGCGAACGCCTGAACCGCTGGAGCTGCGCCTACCGCATGTGGCTCGATAAACCCGTGTTCGGTTACGGCCCCGGAACCTATATGTTTAAATATGCGCCTTACCAGCTATCGTATATGCGCACTATTATCAGTACGAATGAAGGCAATGGCGGCAATGCCCACAATGAATACCTCGGGCCGCTGGCCGAAGAAGGTGTGTTCGGCATGCTGATAATGCTGGCTATTGCAACCACCGTTATAGCCCTTGCGTTCCGGCTGTTTTATACGCTGAAGGACCGTGATATGCGGATATTGGTAATCAGTATTTTCCTGGGGCTTATCACCTATTTCGTTCACGGATTGATGAACAACTTCCTTGATACGGACAAAGCGGCAGTACCCTTCTGGGGCTTTATAGCCATGCTGGTAGCCATCGATTTAACCAACAAGGAGCAGGAGAAAAAATTGGAGATAGCGTGAACTGAATAAGGTTAATTTACGATGTGTTTTTTTTTCACTAAGTAAAATACATTTCAATTTCCTTGGCGTATGCATGTAACCTTAATAGAAATTTAACCCTGCAAACTCCGGAAACTTTATTGCCTTTTTTCCTTTTCAAGCTGCTTAGCTTCACCTTTTATATTTCGCTGAACCGCTTAGTTTAATTGGCAGCAAAAGGTTTACAGAAATACGATGCGGTTTTATTTCGGTGAAACCGCTATTTAAAACAGGTTGGTTATACCCGTAACAAACCGATATAAAACCTGCAAACGTAAGGCCAGCCTCCGGCGTAACATACACTTTATTTAGCCTGCCCTGCGTATAGTCTTCCAGTCCGGCGCGTATGCATACAAATGTCAAATCGGCTTCGGCGGAAACTTTTGGAGCATACAACTCCTGTTTAAAATCGAGGTTAAATTCGGCCCCTGCTTTTATATTGGCAAGTAAGGTGCGCTCGGGATGGTGGCTTACATAATGGATATTAAAAATATGCCCGATATCCGCTTCGCCGAAAAAAGACTTCTGCCAAATTCCGCTCACATACGGAAGCAGAATAAATTTATGGCCCTTTACACGGACGTTATCGCCTGCGCTGGCAAAAACAGAATTTAGTAATAATATTATTACAGCCCACGATTTTAATCGTGGGCTATTGTTATTCCGTCCCAACATGATTGGCGTCTTTCTTTTTTCCGGTAGCTTTTTCTAAACGGATAAATACCCAGGTAATAATGAAACCCACAATGCAACCTACTACCACACATGCTACCCTTTGCAATGCAACTTCCCAATTATTCACCAGTTTTTCCTGGTAAAGAACAATAATAGTTGCAGCCACAGCGGTGCGCACACTCATTTTTAAATTCAGCAAAGTGCCTGCAATAGTTGTTAAGCTAACGCCGAGGCAAAGCAAAATAATAGTTGGGAAAGGCAAAAAATAAACCAGCAACCCTATGGCAGAACCCATAATATTTCCTTCTATACGGATGTATGCCAGCTTCTGGTCATTCTCCGGGCTTACCACCAGCACAACGGAAATTACACTCCAGAATAATGGGTATTGCGGAAACAGGTCGGACAACCAAAAGCAGATAGCCGCACCCAGCGTGCATTTAATAACATACAGCCATTCCGCTTTGGAAATAGATAATTTCATGGGATTGCAAAATTGGTGAAAATTTGCTGTCGCGTATTACACTGTTTAGATATTTACCTTACCACACTCACCTTCTGTGTAAACGTTTCGCCATCGGCGGTAATAACTCTTAAAAAGTAGCTACCGTTCGGATTTGAGGACAAATCAATGGTAAATTGCGAATTGTAAATTGTAAATGGAGCTGAATAGATTTGTTCGCCCAACACATTATAAACCGCTATAGTTTTCATTTTTAATTCTTCATTTTTCATTGAAATGGTGAACAGGCCGTTGGATGGGTTGGGGTAAACTGTTAGCAAATTAGCTGAAGCTATTTGTTGGCGCAACGAAGTAGTTATGTTATTTTTTTGTAATAAAGTAAAATTGCCCTGAGGGTTTGCACCATCGGTTCCGCCGCCTAAACTCCAAATTACATTTTCCGAATTTGTGGCCGGCTTGTAGGATATTATGGCCCCTTTGTTGTTTCCGCCTCCCATAAAAGCCATTAAGTATAGCAAACTGTCTCCGGGATTGTAGACAGGAGTACCTACAGGCACTAAACCGTCGGTTCCTGCTCCAAAACTCCACACAAGTTTTTCACTGTCTTTTACCGCATTAAACTCGCCTAATGTACCTCCGGAGTGGGTTCCTCCGTCAGTCGTTACAAGGTAGTATAATCCGTTTTCGGGGTAATATGCCAGATTCCCCTCGGGGCCGAAACCATAACTATCCGAGCCGAAATTCCAAACCACTTTCTCTACATTGGTATGCGTGTTAAAGCTGATGATTGTACCCTTTGTTGGGCTGCTGCCGCCCTCTAAGGTAGTTCCATATAAAAGAGAGTCGGCAGAATTATAAACAAAACCTGCCCAGGGATTTCTACCATTGGTTCCATTAAACTGGAACAAGGTAATGGCCGTATCTTTTACCGGATTAAATGATACTATACCACCCACCCCCGGACCACCTCCCATATAAATTAAACCATAAAACAGACTGTCTCTGCGGTCAAACCATAAATCTCCGATGGGTTCTTCAACACCATTATTGCTGCCGAAACTCCATACCAGCGCTTCGGTGTGAGTTGTCAGGTTATAGGATACAATTGTTCCTGTTCCATAGGCTCCGCCAATCCCAGTCATTATGTAGTATTGGTGATTCACCGGGTTATACACAGGATTTCCATATGGTAATGCGCCGTCTCCCACGCCTCCTTTAAAACTCCACAGTACAGTATCCGTTTTAGTAAGCGTATCGAAAGCAAAAATGGTGCCTCTGTTACTATCGCCTCCATCCTTGGTTGTACCAAGCAGCAATCCGGTTAACGTATCATATACCATTGTTCCATAAGGGCTTTTCCCGTCATTTCCATTCCCGAAACTCCATTCCAACGTTTCGGTACGTGTGTTCAAATTATACGATACAATAGCTCCCGTTCCGTTAACCCCTCCATTTAAAGTGGTGGCATAAAGAATTGATGTTTGGGCAGATAAAAAATTATATGCGGCATTACTTAACAACAGTGCTGATAATAGGAATAGCTTTTTCATAGACACTAAAAAAAGAATACGGTTATGCATTTATCAGTTAATTAAAGTCAAAAATAAAAAAAAATCCGTCACAACCAGAAGAACTGGGTTTATTATTTGCAGGTCGGGCTCCGGCCAAATTTACATAATAGCCACTAAAACCTATAAATCAATAACTTACCCCCAAAAATGAGCATCCTATTTATCCATAAAATCGCACCTAATTAACAGGTTTTCATTGCGTTACAAAAATCGCAAATGCCCCGCATGTGTACAGCAAAAATTTTAGCTCAACCTTCCAATTATTTATTTCAAAAGTGTGCTTTTTTCAGTATTGCTTGTATATGTGGTTGTTGTTAAGAAGATAATTTGTTTTTAGCTATACTTTATTTGAAAAAAGTGTGACATAAAGCGAAGTAAACGCAAGAAAAAATATAGTATGAAAAAATGTAATTCGCAAGCTAAAAAGCCCTTCAAATAGGGCTCACGGTCATAACTTATAATTCATAACTTATAACTCTGGCTTTTTTATTAACTTTGCCTCCCTAAACAAACATCCCAATGGCTTACGATATTGATATGATTAAGAAGGTTTATGAAAACCTTGCTGAACGCATTGAATCTGCCCGCAAACTGCTTGGCAGGCCTATGACTTTCACCGAAAAGATACTTTATTCCCACCTTACAGGCAACTTGCCTTCGGCACCCTACCATAGGGGCACGGACTATGTGGACTTTCAACCGGACCGTGTAGGTATGCAGGACGCAACCGCCCAAATGGCATTATTGCAGTTTATGCAGGCGGGACGCAGCAAAGTGGCTGTGCCCAGCACCGTCCATTGCGACCACCTTATTCAGGCGGATGTGGGCGCCAAAGCCGATTTGGAAACCGCCAACACCAAGAACAAAGAAGTATATGATTTCCTTGCTTCGGTATCTAATAAATATGGAATAGGCTTCTGGAAACCGGGTGCGGGTATTATCCACCAGGTGATACTGGAGAACTACGCATTCCCCGGAGGGATGATGATTGGCACCGACTCACATACGCCTAACGCAGGCGGACTTGGCATGATTGCTATCGGTGTCGGCGGGGCTGATGCCTGCGACGTAATGGCGGGATTGCCCTGGGAACTTAAGTTCCCGCAACTGATTGGCGTGAAGCTGACAGGCAAAATGAGCGGATGGACCTCTGCTAAAGATGTAATATTAAAAGTAGCCGGAATCCTTACTGTGAAGGGCGGAACCGACCGCATTGTGGAATACTTCGGCCCTGGCGCTGAATCTATTTCATGCACAGGAAAAGGCACTATATGCAATATGGGTGCGGAAATTGGAGCTACCACTTCTATCTTTACTTACGATAAAAAAATGTCAGACTACCTGAAATCAACCGGAAGGGCTGATTTGGCAGGCTTGGCAGATGGTGTTGCCCAACACCTGACAGGCGATAAAGAAGCATACGCTAACCCTGAAAAATACTTTGACCAGGTCATTGAAATCAATCTGGATGAGTTGGAACCTTATGTAAACGGCCCTTATACACCGGATTTGGCGTGGCCCATATCTAAATTCGCGCAAGCGGTAAAAGACAATGGCTGGCCGGCTGAACTGGAAGTGGGGCTGATTGGTTCCTGCACCAATTCTTCGTATGAAGATATCGGACGCTCTGCATCACTCGCCAAATTTGCAGTGGAGCATGGGCTGAAAGCCAAATCGGAATATACCGTAACCCCCGGTTCTGAACAGGTGCGTTATACCGTAGACCGTGACGGCTACCTGCAATGGTTTGAAAAACTGGGCGGAGTAGTATTGGCAAATGCTTGTGGCCCATGTATCGGGCAATGGGCGCGCCATGTGGCTAACCCTGAAAAGAAGAATTCCATTATCACCTCGTTCAACCGCAACTTCGCGAAGCGGAATGATGGCAACCCGAATACCCATGCTTTTGTATCGTCTCCGGAAATAGTTACTGCGCTTGCCATTGCGGGTGACTTAACGTTCAATCCGTTGACGGATTCACTCACCAATAATAAAGGCGAATCGGTAAGATTACCTGAGCCAACGGGCGAAGAACTCCCGTCGAAAGGCTTTGATGTGAAGGACAGAGGCTACCAGGAACCTGCGAAAGACGGCAGCAAAGTACAAGTGCTGGTATCACCGGAATCGCAACGCTTGCAATTGTTGGACCCATTCGCACCCTGGGAAGGTATAGACCTGAAAGGGTTGCGTTTACTCATAAAAGTGAAAGGCAAATGCACCACCGACCATATCTCTATGGCAGGCCCATGGCTGAAGTTCCGCGGGCATTTGGATAATATATCAAACAATATGCT
>CAIWVW010000092.1 GCA_903916255.1 uncultured Bacteroidota bacterium | reverse complement strand
ATACATCCAGTTTGGTGTATTTGGCAACTTCCACAATTTTATTGGCAAGGGCCAATTCGTAAGGCGGATAATCGAATAATGGGTAATTGGAAACTGAAACTTCGTGATAGAATAAGTTATTGGTAAATACATTTAACCTTACCGGCTGGTCATAGCTGATAAAATGGACCTTATGACCTTCTTCGGCAAGCGCCTTGCCAAGCTCTGTGGCTACAACACCACTTCCGCCAAAGGTAGGATAACATACTATTCCGATATTCATGTAACAAAGTTATGAGTTATAAGTTATGAGTTATGATCCAAACTCATAAAGTGATAAAAATAAAGACGCAGTACTAAATAAATAACTCTATTCTTCATTTTTCATTTTTTACTCTTCATTTTAAATATATCCTGCCATCTTATACATCCACATTCCAATCCACTCATGGAGCAATACGTTCCATTCATCTAATGCACCCGTGGCGGGAATAAACATATAGTCGAACACAAATTTACGCGGGCCGGAGTAACGGTCTGCGCTAAATGGAGTAACGTTTATTCCTGCCTTTTTAAAGCAGCGCATAGCCCTCGGCATGTGAAATGCAGAGGTGATCAGGATAAACCGTCCGTGTTTGTTTAAGCTATCCAAAATAGGCTTTGAAAATGTTGCGTTTTCATGGGTGTTTTTAGAATATTTTTCCACCACAATGGAGGAGTCCGGTATACCCAGTTTGATTAGATAGTCATGTAAAATGGCACCTTCCAGCACATTTTTTTCCAATATACTGCCCGAACCACCACTAATAAAGATTCTTCTCACTTTACCGTCTTTATATAAAGCAACGGCCTGCATTAGCCTGTCTACAGCCCTGTCAAATTGCGGGCGTACAAAACTGGGGTCGTAGGCAATCATACCTCCCAGCACTATGGCAGCGTCATATTTGCCGTTTAAAGTGCTTTCCTGCACCGCCGGAGTTTCATAGGGGCGCATAAACTCATCTATAATAAAACTGTTGGAGAAAAAGTAAAATACTATAAATGTGATTATTACAAGTTTGCGCTTTTTACGGGCATCTTTAGTCAGCAAAGCCCAAATCAGCAAGGCTGTAACCCAGGTGATAGGCGCAATAATAAATGCAAGTATTTTTGAAATTATAAAAAACATAGTCGGTTTATTTATTTCGATTTTAAATTCAATGCTATTATCTACCTACGTGAGCGTATCTTATGAAAAGTATAATTCCAACAAAAGAAGCTATCAGTACAAGTAAAACAATCGAGAATATAACCAAGACAATTTTATATGGATTGTACTTTCCCAATTTCATAATACAAGAATCTCAAATCAATTTATAATTTTGATATTCACCGGGCCTCCAGCCTGTTTTTATTTCAATAAAACGCACTAAACTCTCCCTCGGACTCAAATTCTTTTTATTGGTATCAAAATCAAACTTCCAATCTTGTTTCTTAATCCTGTCAAGCATTACGGCAGGGTGGGTATCTTCAAACTTCTTTAAGGCGCATACTACCGAATAATCAAACTCGGAGGAGTCTTTCAGGTTTTTCTCTTCGTGATCCTGTTCATGCCATAGTTTGGAAAAGGTGCTGCGTTTTTTTTGCTGTATAACCGGATTTTTAACCCATCCATAATGATACATACTCGCACCGGAATGTTTTACGTTCAATTTTCTGCCGCCTTTAAGTAATTCTTCATCAGTCGGGGTAAGGCTGTCATATATGCGAAATCCTTGTGCATCGCGGAAAGAGCGGATATGCTTATCGTTTCTGATAATGCGTATTTCCCG
Organism: uncultured Bacteroidota bacterium; assembly: GCA_903916255.1. Lineage (GTDB taxonomy): Bacteria > Bacteroidota > Bacteroidia > JABEUT01 > JABEUT01 > JABEUT01. The sequence continues at coordinate 483 of CAIWVW010000092.1, read as the reverse complement.
CCTGTACCACAAGCGTGAATCTTCCAGAAAATCATAGGAGCCATAAAAATGCTTGTACTCGAAAAGCAGTCCTTCCACCTGTTTATCCTGCTTCCATTTATGCATGGAGGCTTCAATAACAGGAATATCCTTTTCGTGCATCACCTCATCGGCTTGTATATATATCACCCAATCTGAATCAGATGAAACGGCATCAAAGGCTTTGTTCGTTTCTTTCGCCAGCAATAAGCCTCCCTTCCGGACGCTATCATCCCAAACGCTTTCGATTATTTTAATTTTCGGGGAAGCAATACTTTTAATTAATTCCAGCGTACTGTCCTCTGAATTGCCTACGCTTACTATTACCTCATCGCATAGCGGAAGTATAGAGCGTATGGATTCCACCACCGGAAAATCATACTTCACCGCATTCCGGATAATGGTAAAACCCGATACCTTCAAGAGAGTCTAAAGTTTATAAAGTTAAAAGTTAGAAAGTGTCTT
>CAIWVW010000091.1 GCA_903916255.1 uncultured Bacteroidota bacterium | reverse complement strand
TTCGCCCGCGCCCCTTCCCCCTAAAAATATGTCAAGCCTGTCATTCCGAACGAAGTGAGGAATCTAATCAAGAATAGCCACCGCCCTCACTGGCGAACCATCCGCTTTTTCAATTTTTAATGGCAGGCATTGAAACATAAATTCCTCTGGCAGTGCATCCATATTGCACATGTTTTCGATGATGAGAATTTCTTTTGCCAATACAATTTTATGGTTGGGTAAAGTCAAATCTGGGACAGGGTCCAATGAAATCGAATCAAGCCCTATGCCTTTTAAATGAAAGGTTGTAAGCCATTCCGCAGCTTCAGTTGTAAGTGTCGGGAAATCTTCAAAATATTCCTCCGTTTTCCATTTAGCTGACCAACCCGAATTAAATAAAATGAATTCAGTGTTTTTAATTTGAGCTTCAAATTGTTTCAGAAAATCCAACGTAATAGTTGACCCGCCCAAGTGTTTGCAGTCTATAACTATTCCAGGGCCCATGAATTTTTCAATGGGCAATTCATCCAATGTCCGCGCTCCTTTTATAATATGTATAGGCGCATCTATATGGGTTGCCGTATGCGTGTACATGGTAATCTTCACCTCGGGGTAACCTTCAATTTCCTTGCGTTCAAAAATGGGTTTCTCCGTTCCCGGGAATACAGAAATATCAGGGGAAATGATGTGAGAAAGGTCTATGCGGGTCATTTGTTTAATCGGCAAAATATTCATTCATAATTTGAAAAGCCTTATCCTTCATGGAAATATTTTCTTCACTTATTTCATATCCATCAGCAATACATTCAAAAGTTTCATCATGAAAAGTTAGAATAAAGTGCTTGTCGTTTTTCCACCTTTCCTTATTAAATTGTCTATGAACACTATTAATTTTCATTAATTTCTTGATCCAATCAGAATTTTTTAGTTCAAAAAATGAATATGGTTTTAGCCCAAGCCGATAATACGGATGTCCATGCAATACTTCGTCATTAGGTGAGCCAAACTTATATATCGAATGCTGAATAAATTTCATTATCACTAGGATTTCATCGTATTCTGTGTTATTTTCTTGCCGCATATTAACTGGCAATTCACCTCCGTAAAACAATACAAATAAATTCCCTGAAGAACCTATTAAAACCATTGGCATCGGGGAGCCACCATTCATATTTTTTAATGGAAGTTCAATTAATTCCATTCTCTCCCCGAAACCAAACATATTAGTATGAAATTAAAGTACAGCCCTACTTCACCATAAACTTAAAATCGAGCTTGTTTATTTCCGCGGCTGATTTATAAATTTTTTCTTTCAGGTTTTCTTTAAAGGCAATCACTTTCTTTTGCAGTTCAGGGTCTCCGGTGGCAATAATTTGTGCGGCTAATATTCCGGCATTGTGTGCGCCGTCAATGGCAACAGTTGCAACAGGAACTCCCCCCGGCATTTGTGCAATGGATAAAAGTGAATCAATTCCTTTGATGGAGTTGCTTGAATTAACCGGAACACCAATAACAGGCAATGGCGTCATAGCTGCCACCACACCCGGAAGGTGCGCTGCGCCTCCCGCTCCGGCAATAAATACTTTCAGGCCTCTTTCGAGTCCGGTGCGGGCATATTCCAATGCCTTGTCCGGTGTCCGGTGTGCCGAAAGCACATTAATTTCAAAAGGTATTTCAAAACTTTCCAGCACCTTGGCTGCTTCTGTCATAAGAGGAAGGTCTGATGCGCTTCCCATTAAAATTCCCACAAGTGGTTTCATAGTTGTTTATTTATTTGATTTTTGGTTATTGAATATTTATATCATATGGCATCCTTGCCTGAACCCCTTTAATGTTTTGCAATTTCTTAATATCATCGATAGGTTTGTAAGCATCGCCGAGCGTATTTTTCAAAAACGCTTCGCCTGATTCAGTTCCCAATCCGCTTAAAAATTTATGCAGCGGATTCAACTGGCGGGGTAATTCTTCAATACCGTAATTCATGCCGAGGTTTGCTTTTTGAGCTGCTATTTTAATAGCCAGTTTTAAGGAACCAAGTGTATCTACCAAACCGATTTTCCTTGCTTGTTCGCCTGTCCATACGCGGCCTTGCCCGATGCTGTCCACATTAGCTACTGTCATACCTCTGCCTTGTGCAACTTTAACAAGGAAATTATGGTAAAAAGTTTCAATAGCGGTTTGCAAAACTATCGATTCTTTTGTTTCCAGCGGATAACTTAATGACGGAGCTGATGAATGGCTGTTGGTGCTAACCGTATCGGTAGTTATTCCCAATTTGTCTTCCAATAATTCTTTCGCATTGGGCAGTAAGCCGAATACTCCGATAGAGCCTGTAATGGTAGTAGGTTCCGCTACAATTTCCGTTGCTGCGCAGGAAATATAATATCCGCCCGATGCAGCATAGTCGCCCATGGAAACAATAACAGGTTTCTCTTTTTTAGCCAGTACAACTTCTCTCCAAATAACATCCGATGCAATGCCATCGCCGCCGGGAGAATTGACCCGCAGTACGATTGCTTTTACCTCCGGGTCTAACCGTGCATTGCGGATGGCATGGGAAATACGTGTAGAACCGATGGTTTGGTCATCACCTTCGCCCTGAACAATATCTCCGTTGGCATATACTATGGCAATTTTAGAGGAACTGTAGCTCGAGATTGTAAAAGAACGCCTGTATTCATCCAATGTAACGTAGGAATTTTCCACATCTTTTTTATCGGTTATCAACTTGCCTGATTTGCTTACAATATCAATCACCTGGTCGGGATAAAGGAGGCTGTCGACCAATCTGTATTTCAGCGCTTCATCCGCCGAATTAATGCTGAGACTGTCGGCCATGGTATTAATATCGCCTACCTTCAAGTTCCTTGAATCGGCAATGTCTTTCAGCATACTTACCCAAAGTGAGGAAACAAGTCCGCGCAGTTGCAATTTATTGTCGGGGCTCATTTTGTCTAAAATGTAAGGCTCAACAAAACTTTTAAATCTGCCGTGGCGGAACACTTGCACCTGTATACCCAATTTATCCAATGCTTTTTTATAAAACATAAGTTCAACAGAAAGCCCTTTCAGGAAAATTTCTCCTTCGGGATAGAGATAAACTTTATCTGCCGCTGAAGCTAAATAGTAAGACTTTTGCGTGTATCCGATTGCGTAAGCGGTAACAAATTTGCCCGAAGTGGCTTTAAAGTCGAGCAGTTCCTTGCGAATTGTCTGCAAGGTTGATAACCCGGCAGGAATATCGCCCAGATTAAGATAGATGCCTTTAATTTTAGTATCAGTGGCGGCATGGCGTATACAGGCTATAATATCATCAAGTCCTGCTGTTTCGCGGGTAGAGGTGTTATCGTCAAAATCGAAATTAAAAGGATTTTCCTGTGTGCGTTCCAGTATAGTGTGATTAAGTTTTATAACCAGCACCGAGTTTTTTGAAATTACCGGAACATTCTTGGTTTTTATGGATTTCATCATAGTGGCAAATATTCCGATGATGATAAAGAATATTATAACCAAGCCTAAAATAGCCCCTAGAAAAGAACCGAGTAATGAACCGAAGAAAGTTTTCATGATGTGTAATTAAGGGTGCAATATTAGCAAAAAGATAAGCAACGCAGGGGAATAAAGCAAGGTTTATTGCTGATACTGTTGGGTATCTTCCCAATCGCGCTTACGGGTGAGCTTCAGGTCGTGCAGAACAGAAGATTTTACGTGCACTTCCACCGAAAAATTCTGGTGAAAACCGAACGGAATAGTATTGAAAACAAATTCCCAGCAATGCAAGTCGCGGGTAGCTGAAATTTGAGTAGCTGTAAATTGGTGGCCCGTAAAATCATACCCTGTATATATGCTTGCATGCCAGTACTTGGTTACCTGTGCGCTCATGTTTATGGTAGCGCCCTGCGTGGTTATATTATTATTCGGGCCCGGGTTAAATGAGGTTGAAAGGCTATAGTTAAAAGTGATGGACCATGCATTAAGTTCGAGCGGGGCATAATAGGCGGGCCGGTTTTGTATGTAATCGAAATATTGGTCGGGCGAGGTAAATTGCAGGCCGGTTGAGGTGGCAGTGGAGTTTCCCGAAGAAGATTGATTCTGCTGCCCCGTACTTTGATTTTGTCCGTTCCCTTGCTGGTTTTGTTTTGCTCCGCCGGGGGTAAGGGTAGTTGAAAGTGTAAGCGAATTACTGGTAAACCGCCCCACTTTACCGGATGCCCATTCAAGATATTTGGTATTATCCCCTTCCACATTCATTTGGTAAGGGTCAATTACTCCGCTGTAATTTACGGCCAGCTTTTTAAACAAAGTGGTATTTCCGTTTAACAAAATGTTGGCTTGCTTGAAACTATCTGCAGCCATATTATAGCTTGAACTTATGGTGAACCTTTCAATCAGTTTTACCTTTTTGTATACGGTACCCGAATCGGTATGCTGTTTTAATTTCATTTCAATATTATTACCCAACGAATACGTTATAGCATCTTGTCTTCCTGCCGCAGGCCCTCCATAAATGCCATCCTGGAAAATGGAATATTTTTGATTTGTACCCGGAATATATTGGTAGTAATTAAATACATCAGAACTAAAGTCGGGTTGGTAATTAAACCCGATGGTAGGATAGAGCACATCCCGAATGGTTATGGCTTTATGTATGCCAAGTGTGTAAAGGCTGTAAACATTTGTAGTTAAATTAACGGAGGCGTTGTAGATATTGGCAGAATGGAAGCCCTGCAATGTATCTATGGCAATAGAGTCATTTTCGCCTGATAATTTTGATTTTACCTGTGTTTGGTGCACATATTGTAAATATTCATACGATGTTGCACTTATACCCGGTGTGAGTGTAAAATACCGGAATATTCTGAAATTGCCCGAAAGGGGAATGGTGGTCGACATTCCGTTTTGCATATGCTTTAATGTTTGTGGTTTAAATAATAAACTGTCTGTTGTAGCCACTTTATTTTCGGCGGAAGTATTGACTGTAAACGAAATATTGTTGTACCATTTATTCGGATTAACAGGTGCGCCGTCTTCTTCAAACCATTTGGCAGGATACATTCTGTCAGCCGAAAAAGTTACTACGGGCAAATCGATATTTATCGCATGATTAATGGTATTTTGGGTATGGTCGGCACTCAATGTAAGGTGAAAGGGTGTTTGCGGAAAATTCTGTGAAAATGATATTTGGGACGAAAGTGTGTTTTGTAAAATAGTAGCCTGGTCATACGAAGTGTTAGTGTAATAATTGCTGCTGCCCGCATTCACGCTGGCCATAAAAGTACTGTTTGGCCTGGCTTTTGGGTCCTGTTGGTCATTCCAGGTAATATTAAAACTACGCGATTTCGACAAATCTGTGGTGCCTGTAATTGGCAATAAGGTAAGTGCATACCCAAAATTAAATGCTCCTGCATAGTGGTAGCGGTCATCATAGCGCAATTGGTCTCTTATTGCCCAACTTCCATAGGAATAAATATCACCCCGGATGGCATCGTCCAAATGGTCGCTGAGGCCGAGATAATATCCCCCGTTTTGCAAATAAAACCCTTGCGATTGCGAATCGCCGTAGGCGGGAATAATAAGTCCCGAATGCCTGCCTTGTTGCAATGGAAAAAACCCGAATGGTATGGCAAGCGGAGTTGGCACACCTTCAATAACCAACCATGCCGGGCCGGTTACCACTTGGTCGTGCGGAATAACTTTCAGCTTTACTGCGCTTATGTAAAAATGCGGGTCCTTTTCTTCCGAGCAGGTAGTATAGGTTCCATTCTTCATATAATACACTCCGCTGGAATCGCGTTTCACAATCTTCCCGAAAACATATCCGTCGCCCTCTTTGGTGTGAATATCATTTATCCTTCCCTTTTTAGTTTTAAAATTATACCGGATTACATCCGCATAAAATACTTCATTCCCCTGATGAAATTCCGGTTTGCCCACTACTTTTCCGCTGTCCTTGTTTTCAACCCCGCGGGCGTAGGCGATATTGCTATCTATAGAAAGCTCGATATATTCTGCTTTTAGTTCCAGGTCGGTATATTTCACCGAAGCATCGCCATATAAATAAACTTTTTTAGTGGTGGCTTCCAATCGGATAGAGTCACGGGCATGGTAAACTACCTTTTCCTCGATAGGTGGTTTTTTCTTGATTTTGGGCTTCACTTTTACGGCAACTTTAGCTGTATCTCCGCCCGGTGCAAAAGCAGTAACCCTTACGTTAATGGTAATTATTAACAAGGGTAAGAGAATAAAAAGCTTGAAAAATAACTTATTGCGCAAAATGAAATGGTATTTTTGCCTGATGTTTTACAAAAGTATGCAATACCCCTTTAAATGTGTCCTGATAGCCCTTATTTTTTGTGAAACTTTGTTAATTTCGGTGACTGCGAAGCCTTTATCGCCGTATAAAAACAAGAAATGGGTGTTAGTTATCGATGCCGGACATGGCGGAAAGGACCCCGGTTGCCATGGCCGCAAATACAAGGAAAAAGATGTGGCCCTTTCGGTCGCATTAAAGCTGGGCCACCTGATAGAAGAGAACGACGAAAACGTAAAAGTTATTTATACCCGTTCTACAGATGTGTTTATTCCGCTGAATGAACGTGCCGCTATTGCCAACCGAAACCATGCCGATTTTTTTATCTGTGTGCATTGCAACGCTTCCAAAGATAAAAGCGCTTTTGGCGCGGCTACGTATGTAATGGGACTATACAAATCGGAAGGTAATTTGGAGGTAGCCAAACGTGAGAACTCGGCAGTACTTTTTGAAAAAGATTACAAGCAAACCTACGAAGGGTTCGACCCTAATTCGCCCGAAGGAAATATTTTATTTGCCATGTACCAGAATATGTACCTGGAACAGAGCCTCGACCTTTCTGCAAAAATACAAAAGGAATATGTGAATAAATTGGGCAGAACCGACAATGGTGTAAAGCAAGCCGGATTTTTGGTTCTATGGAAAACAGCCATGCCCAGCTTGTTAACTGAAATTGGGTTTCTTACCAACCCTGATGAAGAGAATTATATAGGCTCGCAAAAAGGACAAAATAAAATTTCGGAATGTTTATTTTTTGCCTTGCAGGAATATATCGATGAAAAAGAAGGTGTTTCATTTAAAGAAAATGGATTTAAACTAAATGCTGTTGCTACCGACACAATCAGCACAGGTGATACAGCCGAAACAACGGATGACACCAGCCAGAAAACTACTGTGGTAGATACTCCGAAAATAAAAGCGGTAGCCCCCAATCCGCCACCAGTGCCTGTTAAAAAGGAAGCTGCTGACAACACAGCCGATAAAATGAAAGCATCGTTGAAAGTATTACATGAAGATTCATCTAAGGTAAATACAGCTAAATATGCTGATGACTCTACCAAGGTAATTTATAAGATTCAGTTTACAACGGCATCCCAACCTATAGCCATGGACGATGCCCGTTTTAAAGATATTCCCGACGTGGAAATGTATACGGATAAAACAATGTACAAATACACGGCAGGGCATCTTTATACTATGGAGGATGCTACCAAGTTGCAAAACGAATTACGCAAACGGGGATTTGCAGGGGCTTTTGTAATTGCGTTTAAGGGGGAGAATAGGGTTAAATAAAGCACAAGTTTTAGGCACTGATTGCAAATCAGCGCCTACACGGGGTTACTTAACAAATTGGAGGCTAAATACTTGCAGCCTTTTTCCCGGTAACCTTCTTTATCTGGTATAGGTCATAAACGGTTGTAGACTTTATATTATTTGTAAAAGTTGTTACTGTGCCAAAAAAGCCAGCAGAATTAGTGAATGAATGCAGATTTAAAATCTTCAGTTTCTTTGGTTCTCCTTTGAAAAAGGTAAATTCTAACTCACCTTTATTAGGTTCCATCAGGTCATTAATATCCGAATGGATTTTTGCTGCTTGCTCTCTTGTATTCATGATTTGAAGATTTAGACTCAAAAATACAAGTTAATTCTTACCCTCAAGATGCCTTTTACTTTAGAAACTGACTTTCTTTTATTATTTTTAGCGAGACCTGCGTAATTGAGGTTAAACCTTAGTAGAAAACCAAAACAACAGTATAATTAACCTTATTAATAAGGTAAGTTGGTTTTTGGATTATTTTTCTACTAAGGTTTAAAATACGTAGCCGCGAAGTTGCAGTTCGTGGGATAGTAACGTATAAGCTCTGTTTAAACCTAAGTAGAAAACCAAAACAACAGTATTATTAACCTTATTAATAAGGTTAATTGGGTTTTTGGATTATTTTTCTACTAAGGTTTAAAATACGTAGCCGCGAAGTTGCAGTTCGTGGGAAAGTAGCCTTTTAATTTCTGCTTAAACCTTAGTAGAAAAACCAAAACTACACTATAATTAACCTTATTAATAAGGTTATTTGGGTTTTCGGATTATTTTTCTACTAAGGTTTAAAATACTCCCTTGTGCTCCTATGTTGCAGTTCGTGGGAATGTAACCATTAAATTGCCAGTTGGGTTTAGAGTGCTTACAAAGTTTCAGAACTTCCAGCTTTTTCCATATTGTTGAGATGCCGAAACAAGTTCGGCATGACTGTATCCACTTTTAATCAGGGAAGGGGAGGAGGGGGCG
>CAIWVW010000090.1 GCA_903916255.1 uncultured Bacteroidota bacterium | reverse complement strand
TTTCGGATATTCTGTAGATTACTATGCCGGAGTTAGTTCCACACCGGTTATTACTGCCAGCTATGAATACGGTGCCACCAAACTGGGCCCGGGTACATTGGGCCTTGGCTTAGCCGTTGGTTACCAAGGTGCTTCCTATAACTATAGCGATGGTTACGGAGATACCTGGAGCGACAAATGGACGGCCACTTCCTTTGGCGTTCGCGGCATGTACCACTGGGATAAGCTGCAAAGCGATAAATATGATATTTATGGCGGTATTCAGCTTACGTATGTGCATTTTGGATATTCCTATACGGCATCAGGGCCTTTTACCGGGTATTATCCAAATGCTGCCGGAGCTATCAGCAGTTCTTTTTATCCGTATATTATTATTGGCGGCAGGTATTACTTCTCCGACCACATTGGCGCATTTGCTGAATTGGGGTATGACCTTAGCTACTTTAAAATAGGTATCAGCTTTAAATTCTAGTCCGGGCCAGACAGGTAATTATTAAAATCCTTTAAGGGGTTTGGATTAAAAAACATAAAAAGGGGCTTTTGCCCCTTTTTTAATATCTTTGTGGTATGAAAAAACAAAACATACGGAAAGCCCTTCCGGCAATAGGATTGGTTTTAGTCAGCGTAGGCGCTATAATGAACAATTTGCTGCCCGATTCTTCCAATGCAATGCATTTTATACGGGGGCTTTTAGTCGGAATGGGCAGTGTATTTATCTTTTCGGGCCTGATAAAGCGCAAACCCAAACTTTCTATTTAACGAAAGCTTTATTTGATTTTCTTTACCTGTGTGAAATCGAAGAGAATCCGTCCTGATTTGGTTTCAAGTTCAGCTGTGCCTTTACCGGTTTCTTCATCCCAATGATGCTTTCCGCCTTCCAGCGATACGCCCGAATAGGACATAAGGTTATGAAATTCAATGGTAAACTTACCCTTCATGCCAATCATTTTCTGGTATTGTTTGTAGGCTTCAGTAGATTCATTCATAGTAACAGGGGTTTATTTCAGAGGGCTGTCGAGCAGTTCGCGTAATTTGTTGTTAATATCCATTCCGGTTTCTACACCGCTATTAGGAACTACCGTTTTAGAGGTAAGGCGCAAGCTAATATCCAGACCTTCATGCGGTACGCTGTGTTTTTCCTCGGCATATGCATATAGTTTTTGGAGGCGTTCTTTCATTTGCGGAAGTGCCATTATGGCAGTATAGAGTTCTTTGTCCATAACTAGCGGATTGGGTAGGTTAGGGTGCGAAGATAGGAAAAAAGGGGGTAATAGTATAATAACTCTAAATCATTTATATTTGTGAAAGCAAAAGAACTAAATTGAGACTAAAAACACCAGATTATATTGTAATAACGGCAGCAATTGGTACAATTATTTGTACAATATTCTCTTCTGAGATGCATGGTTTTTTGATAGGTATTAATTGGAGGTTAATACTTTTTTGTGTAGCTGTTTTAATAGTATTAATTAGAATAGTACATATTTCTTTGCGTAGTAAAATAGATACTCTTATTAGTGAAAATAGAAAACATAGTGATGAGCTAACGATAATAAAGCATCAAAACTCATTGAGGTATGCTCAGTTTAAGAAAATGTATAGCAATTTATGGAGTGGATATAATCCTTCAATCGAAAAAGAAAAGGAGAACCTTACAGAACTTCTTAAGAAAGAATGGAAACATAGAGACAATAACGAAATTGAATCTATGGTTGAAAAGTTTTACGAAGAAAAAGAAAAGATATAGTCTCAATTACCTTCCATCCAAATCCCAAACATAATTCTATTCTTTGCCTCGGAAACAAGAGGATTTAATGCAGATTGAACAAAACTTGGTGTAACACCCATTGGATCAGACTCTAGACATGCGTAATCAATTAATCTAGATAGCATAGTATCTATGGCATAATCCGTATATGTTCTAAATTCTCCTTTTCTAAATTCATCGTTTGTCACATTAAAAGGATTGTCGAATTTAGCTAAGAATTGAAAATCACCTATCATTTCAATAACAGTGTTATTTGATACAACACGACAATTGATTCTAAAAAATTGTCTAAACATTGGGTTAGCCTGATTTGAGGTTACCGTAAAAAATGGAAATTTCATCAGTACAGTTATAGAATTTACAAGTTCGTACCCGGAAACAAAGGCCACTTGACAATTTTGATTTCTTACCGTTGCTATCATGATAATGAATTTAACTTCTACAAATGTAGTAATCTTAGGCATCAGCAAATTGAGTACTCAAATTAAAATACATACCATATAATAATTAGTCCTATAATTTATATTATGTTAAATAGCAATTTGCAGTCTTTCAACCACTTGTAGATGAAATTTACTTTCTGCTCTTTTCTTGAAGCATTTTTGCCCTCATTCAAACTTTCCCCTTTTCGTTCCTCAAAGGTCGTTTTCATTTCGGGACGGTTAAAGCCCCACAGCCCGAAAGCCCAACCTATCGGAAGGGCACGACAAAGCTACGCTGTTCGCAAAGCCTCACGCTACCGCTTTTTACTTTTCGGGCTGTGGGGCTTTAACCTCAAAAACGCATTTTAAGGCTTCGCCCCTTTCTCACCAGCTATTTACGCACGGCTACCCGCCTTGCTGACATAATATGCATTATATGCCGAACCCCGCCACCCGTCAAAAAATGCCGTGTTTAATCGTTTTTAAAGGGAAGAAACACGGGAAATCATATCTGTATCTATATCGTATCCGTTCCTAAATTCTGAACATAACATTTTCAGGATGGAAGAAAGTCACTAAATTTGTAGAATGATAAAGGGTAGGTCTCGTAAACCCACCCTTTTGCCACAGTCGTTAACCGTTAAACTAACCGACTATGAAATATCTATTTAGAGATAATAGAGGCAAATTGCACTTTGAAACCAAAGAATCAATGGAGGCTAAAAGTGAAGCCATAAACAAAGGATTGTTTGACGATTTATTAAAGAATTTATCAAATCCGGCATTTGTAGATGAAGATGAATTTAATTATTTAAGGGTCAAATATTGGGAATCAATTTATTTGAAGCACTTTATTTTTATGTTTTTCAAGTATTTATTAATAGGAATATTGGTAATAGTAGCTTTTCCGTTGATAATTATTGCAATGATTCCTTATTGTGTTTTTATGATAATTGTTGGAGTAATCGCTTCCCCTAAAATCCAAAAGGCAATACTTTGGATTTTAGGGGTTTTACTTATTGCATTTATAGGGGCTATTGCTACAGAATCTATAACCTATGCTGTAGACCATAAAGTATCCCTATGGCAAGCCCTAATAATAACATCAAAATCTTTTCTTTAGTAGTGAAATAATAAAATATTTTTCCCATATTTGCATACGGGAAAACCCATTAAAACCCGTGTGTAAAAGTTAACTGCTTCCACATGGGTTTTTTTATTGTTATAAACTAAGAAAATTCATGTTGCATAACTTCGGAACGTAGCCTATTACTTCCATCCCAAAAATGTTTCTGTTTATCGCTGTCTCTGCTCCCATTTTTTTCGGGGGGCGGGAGCCTATAATGCGATTTTATGTTAAATAGTGTAATTTTCTCATAACCAATTAGTTAATATGTTAAAAATTGATTGATTGTTAAATAATATCACTTTTTTTGATTAAATAAAATAAAAGCACTTCTCCCCTTCCTTTTTTTAGGTAAACCTGTAAACTATGTAAGACTTATCAATAGGAATATAAGCACTGAAATATGCCTGCTTTTGAAATTTGCAGTAACTTAAAATCGGAAATTAAATGGAAACAGAATCTCATTTGGAAACATGTGTTTTATGTGGCTCGCGGTTAGCGCCAACTGAAATACATAAGGTGAAACTATACGATACTCCAACAAATTTATTCATTTGCAACTCATGTATAGCTAATAATCCGAGGCTTGCCCGGTTTATCGACCCGCTAAATAATGCGGGCGACAATCCACCCATATAGCCCGTTTAAGCCTTTTACGTGTTAAATCGTCTTAAAAAAAGAAAGGCTCAACAAAAAATCAGTTCGCTAATTCGGAAATATTATTAGCTTTGTACCATGAAACTCAGGAACCGGATTTTCATATCTCTGCTGGCTTTAACAGCCACTTTAAGCAGCGTGGCTCAAACGACTGATAATAATAAGTATATGTACGTTGACCCCGAAGCTGCCAAGCCCGAAACTTCCGGAGGTGATTTATTCTCTTTCGGCTTTGGTTATGGCGGTTATTATCCATACACGGGGCCTGTTTTTACCGCCACTCCTAACCTCTCCTTCTATTTCGATAATACTACCTTTAAGCATATCGGCCCGGGAAATATCAGCGTGGGCGCTCTGTTTTCATTTAAGCAGATTGCCACCGGCTATTCGGATTATAACGGCATGTATAATTACTATCAGGAATGGAACTATTACATAGCCGGAGCACGAATTGCATACCATATTGCCCCTTTTCAAAGTAAAAAGGTCGATTTATACGCAGGCGGTATGGTGGGTTATTACTTTACCGGATTTAAATTCACCAGCAACGACCCTAACTATGGCGATGCCGCCGACCCGGGTAATTATTTGTCTATTAACCACTACCCTAACTTTTTTGCCGCCAGCGTTTTCACAGGTGTACGTTCCTGGTTCAATAGTAAGGGCTGTGTATGGGCCGATATAGGTTATGGGTACACTACCTTTAACTTCGGGTTTAGCTATAAACTGTAGTCCGTTTCCTGTTTAACAATCATTTTTTAGTATTAACCTGCCCGAATATGGCATTGGTCTAATTTTTAAGTTAGCACCTGTTTTCCGTTGTAATTTTGAAATTGAAACAGGGGTAAATGTGTAAAAGATGCAACTTTTAATAATCCTAATATAACAACAGGGCTTTTACAAAGTTGCATCTTTACACATGATTATTTACCCGTTAACCCTAACACCCAACCCTATGAAAACAAAAAAGTTGATAACAGCATTAAGCATTGGCTGCATGCTTGCCGCTACCTCGGCAGTTTATGCACAATCTGACGAAGCTTTTGGTAAAGGTTCGAATATCCTAAATGTAGGTGTCGGCTTAGGGGGAGATTATACTTATTTTGGCGACGGGTATACCTCTACCCCCGATTTTGTACTTTCGTATGAAAACGGAACCTTTGGCAACGTAGGCCCCGGAACTATCAGTTTGGGCGCTTTAGTAGCTTTTAAAGGAATCGGGTACGATTATACCGATTATCATACTGGGTATTACTATAACCAAAACTGGACCTATTACATCATTGGCTTCCGCAGTGCATATCACCTGACAATTCCATCGGCTCCCCGTTTCGACCCGTATGCCGGACTTATGCTGGGCTATTATGACATTAGCTACAAGGTAACCAGCAGCGACCCTTACTATAATCATCCCGGCGACCCGTATTATGGAACCTATTCAGCAAGTTACGCAGGATATATGGCGTTTGGCTTGTATATTGGCGCACGCTATTATGTAAGCGAACATGTAGGCCTGTGGCTGGAACTTGGCTATGGCTATACCGATGCCGCCATCGGGGTTTGTTTCAAACTCTAAGCAGTAAGATTTCCTATACAGTAATGGGATTGCCGGACTCCGGCTTATCTGGAGATGGCTATAATCCAAAGGATAAATAGCACAATAGCTGCTATAAAGGCAAACGTACCAAAGATTACTAAAAAGCAACCGACCCCAGCGGTAACACTTGTGCCGGAAGCAGCAGAAGCGGCATATGCAATTAAAAGTAAGTAACAAAGCACAGATACACCTAAAGCTAATAACCAGGCTACTAAAAGGCCCGAGCTTCGGTCTCCCCCGCCATGCTCATACGGATGTCCTTGTTCTACATAGGGATAAGCACTTACGCCGGAGTTTACTTTTAACGATATATTATTGTTTGCCGAAGCGGCCGATTCATTTTTTGCAATGGTACCCGCTTCCTGTTTTGGCCTATTTCCCGAAGGGGTAACTGAATTGGTGGCTTTTGCGGTAAATGTTGGTTTTGAATTGTTCTTATCGGAAGGTTTTACAAGCAGGTTATTAGCGGTATTTTCCGAAGGATTGGCATGGGTAGTTGGAGCCAGGTTTGGTTCAGCAGAAGGCTTATATTCCATTTTAACTTTGGCAACCGGGTCGGAGAAATGGCCATGCGTATATTTCCGTTTCCCAAAATTGGAGGCAGTTTTAGGTGATGTGGTGCAATAAGAAAGGAAAGCAACGGCACCAAACAGAAGGGTGAATTTAAAAAAGTTCTTTAGTTGGTGTAAGTGTTTCGTACGCATGATTATAAGTATTTGATTCGGCTAAAGTACAAAAACTATTTAATCAAAACATTAAGCGTTAAAAATGTTAATAAAATCTAACAACTTGAAGCCATGAATTCCGGTGTAAAATTTATAAATTTGCAGGGAATTTAAGAGATGCCCTAATTGCCTCCAAAACCCGTAGAGAATCCTAATTACAAATTTCCAATTCTTAATTAAATAATCCATGAGCTCAATCCGCTTTAAAGCCCTGCAAGAAGCCATTTCAAGGCAACCTGTCGATGTGGAACTTCCATCCAACAAAGTATCCGAATTTTTCGGAACCAATGTGTTCAGCTACGAAGTGATGCAGAAATACCTTTCCGAAGGTGTTTTAAAGACCCTGAAAGCGGCTATTGAAAATAATATGCCAATAGACAGGCCAACTGCCGATGAAGTGGCTATAGCCATGAAAACCTGGGCATTGGAAAAGGGCGTTACTCACTACACCCACTGGTTTCAGCCATTAACGGGTGCAACCGCCGAAAAACACGACGTGTTTTTAGATGTTTCCCCGGATGGTAAAGTGATGGAAAAATTCAGCGGCGGACAGTTGGTTCAGCAGGAGCCGGATGCGTCCAGTTTTCCGAGTGGTGGAATACGCAGTACTTTTGAGGCAAGGGGTTATACCGGATGGGACCCATCGTCGCCCGCATTTATATTTGGAAAGACCCTTTGCATCCCTACAATTTACATTTCATATACTGGTGAGGCTCTTGATTATAAGACCCCTTTACTTAAAGCTTTACATGCACTCAATAATGCAGCTGTTCCAGTATGCAACTACTTCGATAAAAACGTAAAGAAAGTAGTGGCTACATTGGGCTGGGAACAAGAGTATTTTTTGGTGGATGAAGCCATGTTTAATGTACGCCCCGATTTGGTTCATTCCGGAAGGGCATTATTCGGAGCAAACCCGGCAAAAGGCCAGCAACTGGAAGACCACTATTTTGGTTCTATTCCTGAAAGGGTGAATGAATATATGCGCGATTTTGAAACGGAATCCTATAAACTGGGCATTCCTTTAAAAACAAGGCATAATGAAGTGGCTCCCAACCAATATGAGGTGGCTCCTATTTTTGAAGAAGTTAATATAGCCGTCGACCATAACCAACTTCTGATGGATTTGATGGATAAAATTGCACGCCGCCATCATTTAAAGGTATTGTTTTACGAAAAACCTTTTGCGGGAGTAAATGGTTCGGGTAAGCATAATAACTGGAGCATGGCAACCGATACAGGTGTTAACTTGCTAAGCCCCGGCAAAACGCCTGATTCTAACCTACAGTTTTTAACATTCTTTGTAAATACCATAAAAGCCGTTCACGACTACTCAGATATATTGCGGGCAAGTATCGCTTCTGCCGGAAATGAACATAGGCTGGGAGCCAATGAAGCTCCACCGGCAATAATATCTGTATTTATCGGGGAACAGCTTACCAAGGTTTTAGACGGATTTGAAAAGAAAGTAAAAGCTGAAAAATCATCGGGAAAGAAATCATTAAAGCTGGATATAGGCCATATTCCTGAATTGATGCTCGATAACACCGACCGTAACCGCACTTCTCCTTTTGCTTTCACAGGCAATAAGTTTGAATTTCGCGCGGTGGGTTCTTCGGCTAACTGTGCCCAATCTATGTTGGTGCTGAATACAATAGTAGCCGAACAACTTACCCGGTTTAAAAAAGATGTAGATGCGCTGGTAAACAAATCAACCACTACCGAAGAAGCGATAGTTCAGGTACTTCGTTCCTATATCACGGCGTCTGCAAATATTCGTTTTGAAGGAAACAACTATAGCGAAGAGTGGGTAAAAGAAGCCGCCCGCCGTGGGTTGCCCAATGTTCAAACCACTCCGCAAGCGCTGGAAGCCTTGTTGACTGACAAAGCCCTTAAGCTTTTTGAAAATCAAGGCATCTTTACCAAGCGCGAACAACATGCTCGCCATGAAATTCAGGCGGAAATGTATACCAAAAAAATACAGATAGAATCACGTATCATGGCTGATATGGCGCTAACTCAAATTATTCCCGCCGCATTAAAATACCAAAATATGGTGATAGATAATGTGCGCGGAATCAAGGAAATATTCACTCCCAGCCGTGCTTTTGCAGGTGTGGAAGTGAAGGATAAAGCCCTTGCCGAAAGCATGAATGACGGCCGCTATGAAGATATTGCAGATTCGCAAATAGCTATGATTAAGGAAATAAGCGAAAGAGTATCGATTATCAGAAACCGAACTGAGCAAATGATAGAAGAACGCAAAAAGGCCAATAAAATTGAGGATACCACCGATAAAGCCTATGCTTATTGCGATAAAGTGAAACCTTGCTTCGATGAGATACGCTACCATGCCGACAAGCTTGAACTGCTTATAGATGACTCAATTTGGCCATTCCCGAAATACAGGGAATTATTATTCATTAAATAAAATTAATTTCAAAAATCAGCCTTGATTGGTAATTTCTTTATATATTAGCAGCCGAAAAAAACAAAACGCATTCACTTATGAGAAGAATAAAATCTACTTTCAGTTTAATTCTATTGGTATCCTGCATCGCCCTAACTACAAAGGCCCAAAAGGCTTTTATTAAGGCAGGCGATAATGCTTTCAAAAGCAAAGAATACTATAACGCCATCGACATTTACAAGAAGGCATTGTCTCAGAACCCCAAAAAGGAAGACAAGGCACGTATTATTTTTCAAATAGCCGAATGCTACCGGATGACCGGCGATGTTAAACATGAAGAAGAAGAATATGCAAAAGCTGTTAAAGCCAACTATGACGATGCTTCAGCCATTCTTTACATGGCCGATGCACAAATGATGCAGGCTAAATATGACGATGCGTTGGCTTCCTATCAATCATATGCCCAAAAGGTACCTTCCGACCCAAGGGGCCAAAACGGAATCAAATCATGCCAATTGGCACAGCAGTTGAAAAATGCGCCTACCCGCTATGTGGTTACCAATATGGCGCAGCTGAACTCCAAGTTTGAAGATTTTTCTCCTGCTTATTCCGACAGAAGAATGGATGAAATCGTATTTACATCAACCCGCCAGGGAACTATGGGTGATAAAGTAGATGATGGATTGGGCCAGAATTTTTCCGATATTTTTATTACTAAATTAGATAAGAACGGCAAGTTCAGTGCTCCCCTCCCATTACCGGCTCCTGTTAACACTCCCGATAATGAAGGCTCCGCTATTTTCGACAAGTCTTTCAAAACAATGTATTTTACCCGTTGCGGTGTTGTTAAGAACAAGCAACCAAAATGTAAAATTTATTCGACCCAACGCCGAGGTAATAACTGGACAGACCCGGTTATGCTGAATTTCCAAACAGATACTATTCAATATTCGCATCCTGCTATTTCAGCAGACGAACAAGAAATTATTTTTACATCGAACTTGCCCGGCGGACAAGGAGGCTATGATTTATGGTTGAGCCACTATGATAAGAAAACAAAATCATGGGGTAATCCTGTAAACCTTGGCCCTGGAATCAATACTCCCGGAAATGAAGAGTTTCCATATATACATGCTGATGGTTCTTTATATTACGCATCCGACGGCTTACCGGGAATGGGCGGCTTGGATATTTACAAGGCTGCAAAAACTGGTACCGACCAATGGAGTAATCCAACTAACTTAGGCTCTCCAATCAACTCTGAAGGCGATGATTTTGGAATTGTATTCGAAGGCACCAAAGACAGAGGTTATTTCTCATCTAACCGTCCCGGGGGAAGAGGAAGCGATGATATTTATTCATTCTATTTACCCCCAATACTCTTTGTAATTGAAGGAACAGTATATGACCAGGATACCCACAAAGGAATCAATGGGGCAACCGTTCGCATGGTTGGTTCTGATGGTTCTGATGTTTCCCTTAAAACCGACACGGGCGGCCATTATATGTTTGGAGCATTAGGCGCTAACGACCGTTATGTTAAGATTAACAGTTCATATATCCTTTCAGCCAGCGCAACTGATTTGAAATACCTTGCCAGTGATGAAAAGGCAAATGAAACAACTGTAGGAAAAACAGAATCAGAAACATTTGTACATGATTTCCAACTGCAAAAACCTTCTCCTGTTACAGAACTTCACTTCCCTGCCGTATTATATGACCTGGATAAAGCAGATTTGAAGCCTGAATCAAAGGATTCTCTCAATTACCTTGTGAAATTGTTGAACAATAACCCAACACTGGCTATTGAATTGGATGCTCATACTGACCAACAGGGTGATTATAACCACAACATCAAGCTTTCCCAAGCCCGCGCTGAATCATGCGTTAGCTACCTCATTTCTCAGGGTATTGATTCAGCCCGTTTGACCGCTAAAGGATGGGGTTTTACCAAGCTGCTTATTCAAACCAAGCAAATTATGGCTGAAAAGAGCAAAGCTAAACGCGATTCTTTATATCAAATCAACCGTCGTACTGTATTTAAGATTACCAATTGGACATATGTTCCTAAAGGACATATGATGACTCACGCTGATAGTTTAAAGATGCAGGAAGGCTCTAAGATTAAAGTTAGCGGACAAGAGGCTTCCGATACTACCAATGCACCGGTTCCTGAAGAAGAAAGGAATTACGTGCCTCCGGTAAAAACACCTGCTGCTCCTAATAAACAGGCTCCTGCACCAAACAACAACAATGCAACCAAGCCTAAGAATAACTAACAGATTTTATATTTGATACTAGAAACATCCCGGTATAGTATATCGGGATGTTTTGTTTAGAAAAGACCCAATGAGCGATTCATACAACAAGCGCGGAGTTTCATCAGCCAAGGAAGATGTGCATAAAGCCATTTCCAATATAGATAAAGGGCTGTTTCCAAAAGCCTTTTGCAAGGTAATTCCCGATTATCTTTCAGGGGATGATGACTATTGTCTCATTATGCACGCCGATGGTGCAGGAACCAAAAGTTCATTAGCTTATATTTATTGGAAAGAAACAGGTGATGACTCCGTATGGAAAGGTATATCCCAGGATTCCATAGTAATGAATACCGATGACTTGCTTTGTGCGGGAGCTACCGATAATATGCTGCTCTCCTCCTCTATCGGGCGGAATAAGTTATTGATACCCGGGGAAGTTATTTCCGGGCTTATCCATGGTACGGAAGAGTTTTTATCGAGACTTCGTATGTTTGGGATAAATATCATATCCACAGGCGGGGAAACAGCCGATGTAGGCGATTTGGTAAGAACCATAATTGTAGATTCATCCATTGTATGCCGTATGCGAAGGAATACAGTTATTTCCAACGATAAAATACAGCCTGGTGATGTGATAGTCGGTTTGGCATCATACGGACAAGCCACTTACGAAGAAACATACAATAGCGGCATTGCCAGCAATGGCTTAACTTCTGCAAGGCATGATACGCTGGAACATTCCTATACTTCCTATCCTGAATCCTATAATCCACTGATACCCGATGAAGTGGTTTATAACGGCAAACGGAAACTGACAGAAGAGATAGCTGTAAACTGGAACGGCAAACAATACCTTACAAATATCGGGAAGCTACTCCTATCACCTACCCGCACCTATTTCCCGGTGATGCAGGAGATTTTGAGAGGGTATAGAAACCATATTCATGGGGTAATACATTGCACTGGCGGAGGGCAAACCAAAGTGCTGCATTTTGTAGATAACCTGCATATCATTAAAGATAACCTGTTTAATATCCCTCCCGTTTTTCAAATTATACATGAAAATTCGGGTGCCGATTTCTCCGAAATGTACCGTGTGTTCAATATGGGCCACCGCATTGAACTATACGTAAATGCGGAAGCAGCAAAAAATATCATTGACATTTCCCATAAATACATGATTGAAGCTAAGGTTGTTGGCCATGTAAAAGCCCATAACGGCAAAAAGCTTACTATTTCAAGCGAGAAAGGGACGTTTGAGTATTAGTTATAACCTTAATAGCAATTATTTAATTTCTTTTCCCTTTTGAACGCAGCAAGAAAAACCAGATAAGGAACAATATACAACCCACTCCGGTGCGGATGTAAAAGTTAGTAAGGTTTTCGTCACTTTTATCTTTTCCAAGTATATAAAGCATTCCGTCATACAGCCCCCATAATATGCAGGGAGCCCATGCCAGATAAACAAACCAGCTAACGGTAAAATGTTTAAAATCGCTGTATTTGCCAAGTAATTTTTGTAAGAAATCGAGAATATTGTTCATGGTCTTACAAATATAATTCATTCCTTCAATTAGCGTTAATAACTCGTTCATACGTCATAGCAGATGCCCATAGTTATTACCCGCATTTTGCCTATCTTTGCGCCATGTTAGATAAATTAGAAGCCATAGAAGAACGATATGTCGAGATTGAAAGGCAGCTTTCAGAACCCGACGCTTTGTCGGATATAAAGAAGTTTGCCAAACTCAACAAGGAATATAAGGAACTGACCAAGATTCATAATGCCTATATCGAGTATCGGAACCTCACCTCCAACATACAGAATGCCAAAGACATGCTGTATAAGGAAAAGGATGAGGAAATAAGGGAAATGGCGAAGGCTGAAATGGAAGAACTTCAGCCCATACTGGATAAGTTGGATGAAGATATCCGTGTGATGTTAGTACCCAAAGACCCTGAAGATGCAAAAGATGTGGTGGTTGAAATCCGTGCCGGAACCGGTGGCGATGAAGCATCTCTTTTTGCCGGTGAGTTGTTCAATATGTATCTCCGCTATTGCGAAATAAAAGGCTGGAAATTAGAAATAGTTGACCATTCCGAAGGTACAATGGGTGGATATAAAGAGGTTGTTTTTGAAGTCCATGGCGAGAATGTTTATGGAACCTTGAAATATGAATCGGGCGTACACCGTGTGCAACGGGTGCCTGCTACCGAAACACAGGGACGTGTGCATACTTCTGCCGCAACTGTAATTGTTATGCCGGAAGCCGATGAACTGGATGTGGAAATCAAGGAATCAGATTTACGTAAAGATACCTTCTGTTCAGGCGGAAAAGGCGGACAATCGGTAAATACTACCAAGTCTGCCGTGAGAATAACGCACATCCCAACGGGTTTAGTAGTACAATGCCAGGATGAGCGTTCACAGATAAAAAACATGGATAAGGCTATGACTGTATTGCGTAGCCGCATGTATGAAATGCAGATGGAAAAGCGCAACAGCGCCAATGCTGCCAAGCGTAAAACTCTTGTTGCAGGTGGTGACCGTTCCGAGAAAATCAGGACATATAACTTTCCGCAAAGCCGTATAACCGACCACCGTATAGGATTTACGGCACATAACCTGCCAGCCTTTATGGAAGGTGATATACAGGACTTGATAGAAGCCATTCAATTAGCCGAAAATGCACAACGCCTCCAGGAGGGATATTCGGTTAATGCTTAATTGTAAATGCTAAATGGTAAATGAAATTCATTCACAATTTACAATTCACAATTTACAATTAAAGAAATGAGTAGAATTCTTCCCCTAAAGGAACTTGACATACAAGTAAAAAAGAAAAAGTCCTTCCTTTGCGTAGGGCTTGATACCGACATTGATAAACTGCCAACCCACTTTGCAAAGACCCCTGTTGCGGTTATCAGTTTTAACAGGCAGATAATTGAAGCTACGCATGACCTTTGTGTGGCTTATAAATTGAACATTGCGTTTTATGAAGCTATGGGCGCTAAAGGTTGGGATATTCTCCGTCAAACTATTGAACTTATTCCAAAGGATATTTTGATAATAGCAGATGCAAAACGTGGCGATATAGGAAATACTTCTGCCATGTATGCCAAAGCATTCTTTGATGATTTGGATGTTCATGCTATTACTTTATCACCCTATATGGGCAAGGATTCCATCACACCTTACCTGGAACATAAAGGCAAATGGTCAATATTATTGGGGCTTACCTCTAATGAAGGCGCTAAAGACTTTCAACTGCAGAAGATGAAAGACGGAAAAGCCCTTTATGAACATGTGTTTGAAACATCAAAAGACTGGGGAAATAAGGAAAATATGATGTATGTGGTAGGCGCAACAAAAGCGGAGGCCTTAACTAGTATCCGTAAAATAATACCTGACCATTTCTTATTAGTTCCCGGTGTTGGTTCGCAAGGCGGAGATATGGAAGAAGTGATAAAAGCAGGAGCCACCAAAGACGGAAGGCTATTGATTAATGCATCCCGCAGTATACTATACGCGGGAAATGAAAAAGACTTTGCAGCCAAAGCGCGTGAAGAAGCCATGAACCTCAAATTGAGCATGGATTTTGGGTTTGCCAAATAACATATCACGAGAGCATACTACTTCAAGTAGTTTCATTATTCTAAAAAGAATTAAAATAAGAATGCTTATTAGTATAAGCATTATTTTCTACTTAACAGGATGCTCAATTTTTCAAAATAAAAACACACCTCATTATCCAGATGAGGTTGATATATATTCACTTGGCTTGTCAAAGAATTATCTAGTTGGGGTTCAATGTGGAGAGGTAGGAAAACATACAGACGCAGATGTCTATATAGAAAAAAATCAAAAAAAAATACATGATATTTGCATTTTATTTAGCGATACTCTAAACTTTACAAAAGATACCTTCCAAAATAATCCAGCAACTGAAGTTCGAATAGAACTTGATTATATAAGAAATGGAGCTATCTATGAAAGATTGTGTATTTCACCACCTCTTCAATTTAATCAGTTCGACTCAAAAGGGAGGGTCATAAAACAGCGAGGACACCTAGGTTGGTTCATTAAATCAGGAAATGTTTATCGATTTATGATAGGTGGTAAAATAGATAACCTGTTAAATAGCTATAAATTAATCAGACCTTAGTAAATAGCATCGTTTTCCGTGCCTTACTTCTGCCTAAAGAAAATCTCGATAGGTGTTCCGCTTAGTTCAAACTTTTCACGCAGTTGGTTTTCCAAAAAGCGTTTATATGATTCCTGCACATATTGCGGGTGGTTACAAAATATGGCAAACGCCGGGAATGGCGTTGGCAGTTGCGTGATATATTTCATTTTTACATACCTAGTCTTGATTGCCGGAGGGGGAGTCTCTTCAATAATGGGCAGCATAATATCATTCAACTTGGAAGTCGCAATTTTTTGGCTGCGGTTCTTATACACCTGCATAGCTGTTTCCAATACTTTTAATACCCTTTGCTTTTCGTGTACTGAGGTAAAAACAATTGGTACATCGCTAAAAGGAGCCAGTTTTAGCTGAATAAAGTCGGTGAAATAGCCGGTAGTTTGGTTTGTTTTTTCAACCAAATCCCATTTGTTTACCACCACTACAACCCCTTTGTGGTTACTAACCGCTAAACTGAATATTGCCATATCCTGGGCTTCAAAGCCTTGTTCGGCATCTAAAATCAATATACAAATGTCAGAACGCTCAATTGCCCTAACACTACGTAATACTGAATAAAATTCAACGTCTTCTTTCTCTTTGCTCTTTTTGCGAAGCCCTGCTGTATCTACTAAAAGTATGTCATATCCGAATTTAGTGAAACGTAAATCGATAGCATCGCGGGTGGTTCCTGCAATATCGGTAACAATGGTTCTTTCCTCCCCTGTTAGTGCATTAATAAAGGATGATTTGCCCACATTCGGCCTACCCACAACAGCTATCCTTGGTAACCCTTCAGGGTAGAATTCATCTTTCTCCGATTTGAATATGGTAATAATTTCATCAAGTAATTCGCCTGTACCTCCGCCACTCACAGCAGAAATGGGATATACTTCTCCCAGTCCCAACGCATAAAATTCAGAGGTCATGTGCGCCCTTTCGTGGGTGTCGGCTTTATTGCCCACTACCAATATTTTTTTGTCTTTAAATTGCTTTTTAGATTTGCGCAGCATATCGGCAACCATTTCATCGGCACCCGTAATGCCCTCCATAGCATCTAACACAAATATGATAAGGTCTGCTTCATCAATAGCCAACTGTACCTGGTTTCGGATGCTGGCCTCAAACACATCATCGCTGCCATGCACATAGCCTCCGGTATCTATTAATGTGAAATTTTCACCATTCCATTCCACACGGCCATAATGACGGTCTCGGGTAACACCGCTGGTCGGGTCTTCAATCGCTTCACGGGTTTCCGTAAGCCTGTTGAACAGGGTCGATTTACCTACATTGGGCCTTCCTACTATTGCTGCTATTCTTGACATCTTTTTCTAATTGTAAATTGTGAATTGTAAATTGTGAATGAATTTCATTTAGCATTTCAATTAACAATTTAGCATTGTTTTTATAAATAACCGAAATTCTTTAAGTGCATATCATTATCGCGCCAATCTTTTTTCACTTTTACATCCACTTCTAAAAATACTTTTGCGTTCAGCCATTTTTCAAGGTCGTGGCGGGCAGCGGTGGCGGTTCTTTTAAGGGCTGCTCCGGCTTTGCCGATTATGATAGCTTTTTGTGTATGCCTGTTTACAAATATTTCACAACGAATTCGTATCAGCTTTTCAGTTTCAACGAAGTCAGTTGTAACGACCTCTACGGAATACGGAATCTCCTGCTGGTAATACATCAATATTTTCTCGCGCAAAATTTCAGCCACAAAAAATTTCTCCGGCAAATCAGAAATCTGGTCTTTCGGGTAATATGGCTCACCTTCCGGAAGGTGCTTGATTAAGAGTTCTTTTAACTCCTTAATGTTGAAATTATGGGTTGCTGAAGTAGCAATGATACTGGTTGGTTTTATCTGTTCGTTCAGTAAGGTCAGTTTCCGGGCAACGTCCTCTTGTTCGCCAAGGTCAAGTTTATTAAGCACAACTATGGTCGGCAGTTTCGTTCTTTTCAACTTTTCAAACAATTCCTGCGGGAAATATTTTTCATTTACATCTATAACGGCCATAATAATATCCGCATCCTCAAGCGCTTCCCCTACCCTTTTCATCATAGCCTCCTGCATTTTATAGGTTGGCCTTAGCACCCCGGGTGTATCGGAAAACACCATCTGATAGTCATCCCCATTGCATATTGCCGTAATACGATGGCGGGTAGTTTGAGGCTTATTGGTAACAATAGATAGCTTCTCGCCCACCAATTCATTCACAAGCGTAGATTTCCCCACATTAGGGCTTCCAACCACACTTACCCAACCCGATTTATGTTTTTTATTTTCCATTCAGCCTGCAAAAGTAATCTATAATCTCAGGCGGCGAACGGAATAGAAATAAACGATTGGGATTTATCGTCCAATGTCTGACTTATCAATAGATAAGTCTGTAAACCGTAATTTTGTGTGTTTTAGCGATGTCTTTGATGAAATTATTTAAGTTACTGCTCACTGTTGCTTTTTATTTTGCTTTTACCATCCACGCATGGGCACAACTGAATGTGAATGTCTATCTTGAAGAGGCCAGGAAAGACTTATCGAATAAGAAGTATTACGACGCTATGCAGAAACTTGACCTCTGCATTGCTGTGAAACCCGGTGAATATGTGGCCTATTTTTACCGAGGCTTGTGCAAGTATTACCTGAATGACAACCTTGGCGCCGAACAGGACCTTACAAGTGCCGTTTCCATGTTCGACCCGTTGCTGTATGATGCTTATCATTACAGAAGCCTTATTCGCTATCGCTTGGGCGACTTTGAGGGAGCTATTAATGATATAAATCGTGTTATCGGATGGGAGCAGGAACAGGCTCAGGCTTCCGGTGAATTGTATGTGCAAAGGGCTTTTTTCGAGCTATCCCTGCAAAATTTTACGGCAGTAATAAGTGATTGTAACACAGCATTGCGCCTGAATTATGGACAAGAAAACTTATACCTATGCAAAGGCATGGCTGAAAATGGGATTAATAAGTTTGACAGCGCACTGATAAACTACGCCATTGCACGTAAACTCAATCCGAAAGATATCGATATATATATTCGGACAGGAATTACTGATGATACCCTTGGCAAATATAAAGAAGCAATAGCGCAATATACGCTGGCCTTGAAAATAGATTCATCCTCTACACTTGCTTATTATTACATGGCCGAGGCATATTTAAAATTAAATGACGATAAAAAAGCCATGGAAGATTTTAATAAGGTTATAGATATAGACCCTATGAATGCCCTAGCGTATTTTAACAGAGGTGTACTTGAGGCGCAAAAAAACGATTATACGGATGCCCTCGCTGATTTCGATAAGGTTGTTACTTTAAATCCGAAAAATATACAGGCTCTTCTTAACAGGGCGAAAATTAAAACCCGGTTAAACGACTTCAAAGGTGCTTTAAGCGACTATACTACGGCTATAGATTTGTTTCCCTATTTAGTTGAAACCTATTATGACAGGGCTAAGTTAAAAGAGGCAATGAACGATAATGCAGGAGCAAAAGAGGACTATAAGTTGGGCAAAATAATGACCGAACTTAGTCTTACGAGAAACTCGTTTCAAGCGGCTAATGACTCTACTACGCTCATGCACATGCTGGCTTTAAATGCCAATTTTAACGGCGGGAATCAAAAACTGCCGGATACCGCTAATATCGATTTGATGCCTGTCTATTATTTGACGTTAAAAAATAGCGGACAGGGAAAGGCAGTCTGCAATCCGGTGCTGCTAAAGAAAAGCAATAAAGAATACCTGCGCTTATGCTTAACAAATTCAAAAGCAAAACTTGAAGAAAGCGGTTCTGTCCAACTGAAGACAGAGGGCCGAAAAGATAGTGCGAAACAAGCGGATGCCTTGCTGGAAAAGGCCTTGCAGGAAACAAGCATGCAATTATTCAGAGCCGCAGCCAATGATTATTCAGAAATTATTAAACACGATTCTACCTGTGCAATAGCCTACTTTGCCCTCGGAATCGACATTTGCAAAGAAATAGAAATAGCGGGGAATCTGAATAATAATGAGCAAGAAACTTATATAAACAAAACTTTCCGCGCAGTGAATACTCCTGTCAATGAAAACTATAAAAAAGCGCTGACAGATTTCAGTAAAGTTATTCAGATGGAACCTGATTTTGCCTATGCCTATTATAACAGGGCCTATGTAAAATATAAATTGCAAGATTTCGACGGAGCCATTGCCGACTATAATTATGCGGTTCAAATTAATCCGCAATTTGCCGACGCCTATTACAACAGGGGTTTATTGCTTTATATTGAAAACTATAAAATGAATGCCTGCCAAGATTTTGGCAAAGCGGGAGAACTGGGTCTTACCCAGGCATACCTTATCATAAAAGTATATTGTGAAGAAGTTACCAAATAAAAACTCCAGTAGCTGTTGAAGAAAGCAAGGCGAATAAAAAAATGCACTATTCATTAAATAAAACCACCAATGGAAAAATAATCCTATCTTTGCAACCCTTTAAAAAAATATTGCGGGGTAGAGCAGAGGTAGCTCGTTGGGCTCATAACCCAAAAGTCGTTGGTTCGAATCCAGCCCCCGCTACTAAATAAGCCCCGAAACCGGGGCTTATATTTTTGCGGATGCACAATATATCATGCATTTGCGCGTAAATCACATAAAATATACCCTAATTCATCTTCAGATATTTCATACTTTAGTGCGCTCAATGAGTAAATAGTCTATTTTAAATGTTTCTTTCATGAAGTTTTCTGTCAAATCAATTTCCCTGTTTTTTATAATACTTTCTGTTTTTTCCTCTTGTCAGTCATACGAGGTTATGCATTACAAGTATAAAGATTTCGACAAGGTGAGTGATAAGCTGGACAGTTATAATATATACATTCACGACGCAACCGATACCTACAAGGTAGATAACGCAAAAGTTTCAGTTACGGGTATTAAAGGCGTTGTTACGCAATTACGCGACCCTGCTGCCATTGCGGAAATTAAAAACCCGCAAACAAAAAAGCAAATGCGGAAACATAAGCATGACCTTAATATTTACACAAAAGCCGAACTGAATACCGAACTGAATGCAACCATTTTGAAAAATGTGGATATTACAACCTACACTATTATGATTCCCGGAAAGGGTTTCCGGTTTGATGCAGCTACAATAGGACAACTGCTGGGCGTGGCTGCATACGGCACAGTGGTCGCAATTGCAGTGGTATATGCTTTTGAAGGGAAGTTATAAGCTGTTTTAATTCCTTACTTTTTCCTACCTTTGCAATATGAAAACACGAAAAATTATTACACTTGTTTTGCTGACAGGGGTATTGTTTTCCTGCAATAAGAGCGAAAGTTCGAGTACTCCATCATCTTCCATGAGCGCCGATTTAGGGTCGGGAACAGTAAGTTTATCTGCCAGTTTCACTAACACCAACGGACTTATTGTAATGACCGGAAGCAGCAGTTCTAATACTGTTCAACTTTACCTGAAATTAAATGGTGGCGGTGGCGGAACATATTATCTCGGAGACCCTTCTACTAATTTTTACGCTACGGTTGGCAATAACTTTGCCAGTTACAGCACAAGTTCAACGTATATTGGTCAGGCGGTAGTTACGCAAGGAAGCAATGGCCTTTATAATGGTACATTCTATTTTAATGCGGTTGAAACAACCCCCACCCAAGGTGGAGGAACAGTATCTGTAAGCAATGGCTCCTTCTCGAATATGTAGAAGCTATCGGCTAAAAGCCTAGTTATTCGTTTATGTTGGAGTGTTCATTTCTGTAATGAACGGGATTTGGCTTAATGGAAACCTTTTCGGTGTGATACATGGCCGGTTTAATGCTCATTACAGGTATTTCAGAATGATTGGCAATATGTTTTGCCACAATACCTGCAAGCGCAGTCTGCAGCTTCGATTCATGTTCTGTCATTACCATAATAAGGTCGGCTTTTATTTCCTCGGCATAGGCTAGAGTTTCCTTTGCCACTTGGTCGCTGGCAATTATTTTCCTAAGGAAAGAGATACCAGCTTCCTTTAAGTACTTTTCAGCTTCATTAAGCAGCACAAGTACCTGTCTCATATCTGCTTTCTTCCTGCTTTCTATAATTCCTAACAAATGCACCTGAGAATTATAAAGCTTGGCAATTTCTGTTACATAATCCAGCTTTTCAATAGAACTGTTCCAACCTTCCACGGGTAATACAATGGTTTTAAATCCCATTTCACCCGGTGGCACCCTAAAGGTGATAACCGGACAGGAGGCAAGGTTAACTATTCGTTGGGCATTGCTGCCAATTAAAAACTCGCGCATTCCGCTGGCACCGCTGGTACCCATTACAATCAGGTCTATTTTATTATCCCGAATAGCTTCTTCAATTGCATCTGTAACTTTTGCTTCGCCAATCAGGGTACTTACTTCAATATTATATTCTTCGCTAATTGATGTAGAGAGTTTTTCAAGCCTGTCCATTATATTTTTCTGGTAAACCACCTTCTCCTTGGGGTTTTCATCCGATTGCACCAGTTTGTAGGGAGAACTTTCCAATACATGTATTATGTAAAGCTTTGCGCTCAGCCTTGAAGCCATGCGGCAGGCCTTAGTAACAGCATAATTGCTTGTTTCCGAAAAATCGGTAGGCACAAGTATTCTTTTAATTTCAACTTTCATAGGCTGGGTTTATTGCGATAACAGTAATTCATCAAAATTACGAATTATTTGTAATTGACTATATGTTCTTTATCACAAACTTAAAATACCAAGGTTTAGTATCTTATTTCGATTTCCACTGTTGAAGAATGGAAGGGTCTATTCCCAGTCCCATTTTTTGCGCTGTTTCCGCATTTTGTATGGCATTGGCATAATCTTTTTTACCTGCATAAGATAAGGCCTTTAAATAAAATATTTTTCCATGGTCATTCAAATTTCCCGGTGCTGAGTTGTAAATCCTAAGTGCTTCATCGAAATCTCCTTTACGGTAATAAGCTATTCCTTTATTTACTATTGCATCGGTATTGGTAGGGTCAAGTTCCGATGTTTTATTAAAATCGGCAATAGCCAAATCATATTTATTTAATAAGTCGACATAGAGTGAACCCCGGTTTAAATATGCCATAGTATAATTTGGGTTCATTTCTATTGCTTTGCTGTAATCGGCAAGTGCCAATTCAGGCTGTGGTGTTTTGCTGTATTGATAAACAAGCCCGCGCTGAAAATAAGCAGTCGGTTGCTGCGGGTCCATTGTAATCAGTTCGCTATATACCTTCAGGGCCGAATCGAACATGTTTTTCCGGTAATAGGCTAATCCTAAATTTAACCTGCCCTGTATTTGAGAGGGGTCTTGTTTATTGGGAAAATCAAGCACTTTTTTAAAGTCAACCAGGGCAGAATCCACATTGTGCAATTGCTCCATATAGGTTACCCCTCTCCACATATAGACCAAAGGCGGACAAAATCTATCGTTTTTGATAGCTCCTGTAAAATATTGAACAGCTTGCGGAAAATTATCATGGTCGTAATATTCCTGCCCAATGCAGTAATAGGGCCTCCAATAGGTTGCATTCTTTTTTATGGCATCTCCCCAAAATGAAAATGTATCTTTCCATACAGATACCCTTGCCCATGTTAATGAGGAAAGTAGCAGTATAATAGCAATGCCACCATACCGAATAGCATTTTTAGAAGCTTTATATTTTGGGTTATTCAGTAGCTTATGGAAGCCATAGGCAACTACAAAAAACAGGCCTATGTAAGGAATATAGCTGTACCTGTCTGCTACAATGGCATCGCCAACAGGGATAAACTTTAAGAGTGTAAAAATATTGGCGAGGAAAAAAAGCAGGCCAAATAGTACAAACTTATTTTTCCGGAAGAACCAGAAAAGGAAAATTAAGAGTGTAGTTGTGAAAATTGGGATAATATAAACGAAGGTTGGCATTGACCTGTCAGGGTTTAATGGATAGGGATACAAGCCGGATAAATGTATAGGTAAAATAAACTTATACAGGTAAAGGCTTAACCCATATCCTCCCCATAAAAAACGCTGGAAATATTCTGAATTATTGTGGATTTCTTCAGGCCCCTGGAATTTTATTGCCAGCAGCCCGAATATTACCGACAAGGCAAAGAAGGGTATTTTATCGAGAAGTATTTTATAGGATAGTTTCCGGTTCAGGAAATAATCAACCAATAGGAAACACAATGGCAAAGTTACCGCTTGCCCTTTAGAAATAAGGGAAAGCAGGAATAAAGTAAAAGCATAAAACAAGTATTTTAATTGCCTGTTGTTTTGCATATACAACACATAACAAACTAACGCCCCAAGAAAGAAAAAGCTATAAAGCACATCTTTCAGTTCCGAAGCCCAAGCTACCGATTCCACATGCATGGGGTGAATAGAAAAAAGAAGCGCAGTGCCAAGCGGAATCAATATGTTTTTTTTGTTCAACAGATAGTAAATAAAAAAGAAAACCAATAAGCTGTTACATATATGTAAAAAAAGGCTCACGCAATGGTAGCCGAGCAGATTTGAACTCCACAAATGGTGTTCGAGCGTATAAACAAGAATGGTTAAAGGATGATAATTGCTTAAGTAGGGCGTAGTGAATACTTCTTTAAGCGAAGCGGTCATTAATGGGTTATGCAGGATGTATTCAGGGTCGTCCCAAAACACATAACTATTGCTGAAAGTGGGAATAAAAGCAGCTACAGTAATAGCAACAATTGCTATTAGCGCATTGTTGAGACTGATTAATTGTTTAGGATTTTCTTTTATAACCATCGACCCAAAAATAATTATTTTATGGATTGGTTCCTTTTGCGGAGCCATTTATTCATATTGCCCAATTCTATGTATTTTTGAAAGATGAAATTCTATCAGTCATTCTTGCTCTTTTTGCTTATCGCCTCTACCTCCAGTTGCCAGGATAAGGCAAGCCATCCAAGTGTTTTGCAATACCCAACCGGATATCCTTCCAATGAAGAGACTCCATTAAATCAACTGAAAGGCTATCCCTTGCCGCGTTACCTGCCGGGCAATCACCTTATGCGCCTCTTTAACTGGATGAATCCTGAATATTTAGGTGGACGAGGGCAAAATAGTATTGCAAAAAAAGAGTATAACCATACCGGCTGCATCATTCAACAGGAGTTAATAACCAACTGGAATTATGGTATCGTTATTCCTAATGCAGGCTCCCTTTTTAATGGGGCTGCCGACACGGTTTGTCCTGCTATTTTGAAATTGGCAAACGCTTACCCTAATGTACCTTTAGATGTGATTTTACTATGGACACAAGGCAGGCCGAGAGACATAGGCTATAAGCCTATGAAACCTATGATAATGGCTCCATCGGTCGATTCGGCCTATTTATTTAAATACACCCGGGGTGGAAACAATGCCAGTGAAATTGGTTTCACCTTTCCCGATTCGCTAATTCACATAGATGGAGAGGTGCAAAAATTCTATTTATCTAAAATAGTAAAATGCCTGCACCGCCCAATCGACCGTATAAATGAAAACGGTGAGGAGCCGCCGGGATTCTATTTAGCCGAATATTTGAAGAATGACCCTTATATGGTAAAAATGAAAGACTCCATGAAAATAAATTCATGGGATGACTTTGCATCAACCCTGAAATTACACATGCGCAATGTATATTCTGCTGCATTTATGAAGGAACTGCCTGAACTTAAAAATACATTTTTTAGTTTTTATACCGTTGAAGGCGGGCCTGTAGACCGCTTTTCATGGCCTATTATGAAAAAGTGCATGACTCCAGTGGATAATAATTATTATTCCACACCCGATTTTTACCCGCGATGGCCCAGAAACTGGAAAGACTGGACAGGAGCATGGCATGGCTGGAGTTGGATTGACCATGGAAGAACCACCGAAATAGACGACAGCGATAAATTGTTCAGCCCGTTTGTAGCGGCAGGGTGGTCGAAGAAGGATGATGAAAATATAACACCGGGGCAATGGCTGGGTTTGCTAAAATGCTTGTCTGTTGCAGGTGCCGAGTTTTATTACGTGGGCTATTTTAACCTGAGCCCTCCGTTTAACAACCCTTCCGATTATATATGGCAGGCTGCCATGCCCGCATACGCACAAGCTATAACCAGCCGCTTTGAAGACGTATTGAAAGACGGAAATGTGCTGTTTGATAAAACACCTTTACCTATTATAACTTACACTACAGATGATAAGCACGTTCTAATTACCGCCCGTAAAAAAAACAACACTGAAAAGTATGTTATATGTGGAACCTATCAGCCATTTTCGAATGATTCGGATGAAATAGCTGAAAAGAAAGATGTATCGGTTACAATAAACGGACATGCCTTAACTTTTAAAATAAGAAGGCAAGGCAGTGTTTATATTTATGAAAAAACTGCCGATAACCGCACTATTTTCTACCAATTGGATAAATGGCATGAAAACGCCCATCCGGAGCATTGGAGTAAGGATTTTAACTTTGAAGCTGAAGTAGCAGATTCGGGAGTTGCTTCTGCTGATATCTACACTACGGCAACCGCTAATGAGGGAGATTATACTAACTATATATCTTATGTTCATTTAGGAAAGGGCAAGCAATTCATCTATCATTTTGGGGAAAGAGATTCGGTTAACAAAAGCCATTATTTGTGGGTATGCTATAAAGGCAACGGCGGAATAATTATTGCAATGAATAATGAAAAGGGCAACAAAATATCTCAACGCACAGGTTTACCTAAAACAGATAAGTGGAATTGGGTAAAAGTCGTGCTGCCCGATACTTATAATTTCTATGGAAAT
Source organism: uncultured Bacteroidota bacterium (assembly GCA_903916255.1). Lineage (GTDB taxonomy): Bacteria > Bacteroidota > Bacteroidia > JABEUT01 > JABEUT01 > JABEUT01. The sequence continues at coordinate 43,232 of CAIWVW010000090.1, read as the reverse complement.
AACGCCTTGAAAATAAGCCCGCTGCAAGGTGAAATCGATTTGGATAAATTTGTGATAACCACCAATGGGGATACTCCTCCAACCTATTGATTTTGAAGATAAGGGCGATTCTCAATCTGCAATACCCAATACTCTCTACAAATTTCTTACTTTTGTTTCTCACGATTTAAACTACCCTTATGCCTTGCATGGTTGCCCCCTCCATTTTATCAGCTGATTTTGCTCACCTGAAAGCGGCTATTGACCTGATTAACGAAAGCGAAGCTGATTACTTTCATGTGGATGTAATGGATGGCGTATTTGTTCCAAATATTTCTTTCGGTTTCCCGGTTATGAAAGCCTTGCAGAAACATGCACAGAAGTTGCTTGATGTCCATCTGATGATTGTTGAGCCCGACCGTTATATCGAAGATTTCAAAAAAGCGGGAGCCGGAGCATTGCATGTGCATTATGAAGCATGTAACCACCTTCACCGCACTATTCAGGCTATTAAGCACCATGGAATGAAGGCAGGCGTTGCAATTAACCCCCATACGCCTATAAATAGCCTGGAAGATATTATTCGTGATGTGGATGTGGTATTGGTGATGTCTGTCAACCCCGGGTTCGGAGGACAAAAATTTATTGAACATACATTCGACAAGGTTTTACGACTGAAACAACTGATTATAGACAGCAGTTCCAAAGCTAAAATTGAAATAGATGGCGGCGTCGATTTAGATAATGCACTTCCCCTGCTCCGCTGCGGAGCCGATATATTAGTCGCCGGAAATACGGTCTTCTCCTCCCCTAACCCGAAAGAAGCAATTAAATTCCTGAAAGACCCGCTTTAAGAGATATAAGCTATACAATGCGATTTGTATCATATTGCTTATAATCGTTTTTCTTAGCTTTGTGTGGTATAAATCCATATGCACTTCAAAAGCAAAAAAACATTTCTTATTCTCGCCTTAATACTCTGCTGTTTGTCTGCCTATTCGCAAGCAGATATAGTACAGCAATCCTGGGATTTGGAGCGCAGCAATAACTATAATGAATCCTACGAAAAGTTCAGGATTGCGGTAGAACAATATCCCGATTCTTCCCGCGCCTGGAAGGGCAAAGCAGATATGGAACTGGCCGCTTTTCATGATTCTGACAATGCGCTGCTGGATTATACCCATGCCATAGCGCTTAAACCAAAAGCTGTTTGGGCTTTTTTCGGCCGGGGTCAAATAAAATATGGCCGGAAAAACTATGCAGAGGCCATCGATGACTTTTCAAAAGCAATCGAATTGAAATCAGATTACGGAGAGTTTTATAATTTAAGGGGCATTTGCAAATCGCGCCAGAAAGACCATTACGGCGCTATTAAAGACATTACCGAGGCTATTAACCTGCAGCCGGCCAGCGCAGTACTTTATTATAACAGAGCCATTGAATATAAATGGATAGCTAAGAACAGTTTAGCCATTGATGATTGCAACAAAGCCATTGAACTGAAACCCGGCTACCGCGAAGCTACAGAAATGAAAGAAAAACTGGAACACCCTGTTGCCGGAAAAACAAATAATACCAATCACAATTATGCTCCTGCAATTAATACTATAAGTACAGAAGAACCGATGCTCAAAGCCAAAGTTGAATCAAGTTTGGTGGTGGCTGGGCAGCAGTTTTTAGTGGACTTTACATTTAACAACAGCAAGGGTATTAATTTCACCCCTCCCTCATTTGAAGGATTCGATTTCATTGGGCCGGAGCAAAGTTCCAGCGCGAATTATATAAACGGAACCTATTCCGAAACTGTAACATATTCCTATTTCCTCACACCAAAAACAACAGGTACATTTACGTTAGAACCAGCTACCATACAACTTGGAGACAGAACTATATCATCCAATACCGTTACCATTCCGGTTGTAAAAGCTACGGCTAAAAACATCCACATAGTTGATTCTATAAGGAAGGTATATAACTTACCTGCACAAATTACAAAGCAAGGAGAAAACGATACTAAGGATACGGCAAGCGTACATACACTTATTGCGCATCCGGAGGCGCCAAGTGATAGTGTAAAACAAAACCTCTTTTTAAAAGTTATCCCTGATAAAACCACGGTCTATGAAGGTGAGCAAATAGTGCTCAACGCTAAAATTTTCACCCGGTTTAACATAGAAACCTTACAATTTAAAAAATTCAGAGAATCTAAAAACTTCACATTCTCCAATATACGGATGCCTGATGGACAACTACAAACAAGCAAAGACTCTATTAACCATAAAGCATTTAAAACCGCTTCAATTATACTTAAATCCATTTACCCAAAACGTTCAGGAAGTTTAAAGATAGATGCCGATACAGCTATTTTTATTCTGGATAAACCTCTCGTATCAAAAAACTTTTTCGAACAGTTTTTTGGAGCAAGTTACAAGCGGTATTCATATTACATTATTAGCGACCGCCCAACCCTTCAGGTTAATCCCCTCCCTCCTACCTATAAATCATTTTCAGGTTTGGTTGGTCATTTTAAGGTGAATGTTTCATTGGAAGAAGATATTGTAAAACCCGGGGATTCTGTTCATTTGAAAGTTACCCTTATCGGGAATGGAAATTTGAAAGTATTAACTTCCATTCCTTATCAGTTTTCCGATACTATAAAACCGCTTCCCCCAACCTTTTCCGACAGTACCTATGAAACGGAAGATGGTCTTGTTCTTAGCAACCGCACTTTTCATTATGTATTGATTCCACAGGAAAGGGGTACTTGGGCTGTCCCTGCTGCAAGCATCAATTATTTTGACCCTTATAAAAAGAATTATGCTGAACTTGCTATTCCCGGATTCAGCCTGAATGTTGTGAATGCTGCGAAAAACTAAAGACATACATGTTCTCCATTATCGACATAGAAACTTGCGGTGGCCGCTTCGAATACCCAAAAGGGAGAATCATCGAGATTTCCATTGTGCAGCATGATGGTTTGCAGGTAACCGATAAGTTCACTACGCTTATTAATCCGGGATGTTACATATCCCCGATTTACACAAGGATTTCAGGCATTACCAATGATATGGTTGCCTCTGCCCCCACTTTCCAGCAAGTAGCTAAAACCATTTTAGAAATGACCGAGGGACGTATATTCGTGGCACATAATGTAGGCTTCGATTATGGCTTTGTTAGAGAAGAATTTAAATCGCTTGGCTATAAATACAACAGGGAGAAATTATGTACCGTGCGATTGAGCCGCAAACTTATTCCGGGAAAAGTATCATACAGCCTTGGCAATCTATGCGCCTCGCTGAATATTCCTATCGAAGGCCGCCACAGGGCCGAAGGCGATGCCGTAGCAACAGCCAAATTATTCGATTTGCTGCTGCAACTGAAAACCATGGACCCTCAGTATAAAACCAAAGGGGTAAATGAAATAATGGGAACCAGGATTGATAAAATAAAAAGCTATATCCTGAAAAAACTGCCCGAAGAATGCGGTGTTTATTACTTTTTAGACAAGGAAGGGAAAATCATTTACATCGGGAAGAGTAATAATATGTATCAACGGGCGCAAAGCCATTTCAACTCAAAGGAAAGCAAGAGCAAAAAAATGCTGAACGATTTGTATGATGTAAGTTATCAGCTTACAGGCAGCGAATTGATAGCATTGTTAGTGGAATCGGAAGAAATAAAAAAACATCATCCCTATTATAATCGCGCCCGTAAGGCTGACTCCTTTACGCACAGCATTGATTGGAGCAAGGATGAAAAAGGAATTATCAATTTCAAAATAACCGAATCGCAAGAATCATCCAACCCGCTGCGTTCTTTTACAAGTTATCTGTCGGCACGGGAATGTTTGGAACGCTGGCTGGATGAATATTCGCTTTGCCTGCGTTATTGCGGATTGACAGATGATGATGCCGTTTGCTTTAATCACCAGATAAAAAAATGCAATGGTATTTGCGCCGGAGAAGAAGAAGTGGAGGAATACAACAAACGCGCTTCTAAAATTTTGAAGGAATTTAGTTTTGGCGATAAAGACTTTTTAATTATAGAAGAAGGTAGGCACAGGGAAGAAAGGTCATTAATTCTGATAGCAAACGGGCATTATGCAGGCTATGGGTACGCCGATATAACAGGGCAGGCAAACAGTCCGGAGGAATTAAGGAATTCTATAAAAAGAGCACACTCCTACCCCGATAATGATGATATAATCAGGGGTTGGTTGAAAAACCATAATGTGAAAACGATAATTCTTAGCGGTATCAGTGAGATGATAGAATAATTAAAAAAAACCCGACCAAATAGGCCGGGGTTTTAAATATCTCACAGTCTGTATCCGGCCTATCTTACCAGCGTAACATTACCTTTCTGATTTATGGTGGTTCCATCAATCAAGGTAGCTTTCAGGAAATAAACATAGGTGCCTAAATTCATGCCCTGCCCGCGGTAGCTGCCATCCCAGCCATCTTTAATGTTGGTGGATGTAAATACTTTATTTCCCCAACGGTCGAAAATGTCGAATTCCATAGATGCTATACAATCGCCGCGCACATACAGAATATTGTTGGCCATTTGGCCCGGTGAAAAAGCCGTAGGAATAAATACTGCTCCGCATCCCGACTCATTCACCGTAATTAAAAGAGAGTCGAGCCTGCTGCATCCGTTTGCATCCGAAATGGTAACATAATACCATGTGGTTGTACTTGGTGTTGCAATCGGATTAGCACAAGTATCGCAGCTTAAACTTCCCGAAGGTGTCCATTTATAGGTAGAACCGGCATTAGCGCCCGAAACAGATAATGTTTCTGAAGCGCCGGGAACAATAGTAGCATCGCAACAGGCAGAGCCGCTTGCTCCTGCAATAACAAATACTTTAATGCTGTCTTTTGCAGTGCAGCCGTCGGTGTTGGCAACGGTTACAACATAGGTAGTATTGGCTGAAGGCGTAGCTATCGGGTTATAAATAACCGAATCACTCAGCGTAGCGGATGGCGACCATAAATAAGTAGTACCTCCTGTTGCGCTCAGCATGGTAGATTCGCCTTTACAAAGGGTAATAATCGATGGGTTTACGGTAGGGTTTGGTGATGGATTAAGCGCTACCTGAAAAGTATCCATTTTTGTGCATCCATTTTTTGTAACCGATACAGTATAAATAGTAGTGCTTGAAGGGTACACAATTATTTCAGCGGTTGTTTTTCCTCCGGGAGCCCATGAATATGTGCCTCCACCTGTGGCTAATATTACTGCGCTATCACCATTGCAAACAGAAGTTGTCCCCTGGGTTGTTACGGTGGGCAATGCTTTCACTTTCACTGTATCTACAGCACTTACAGGGCAGGGGCCGCCACCACCAGTCGTTACGGTATATATTTTAGAGGTTATTGGGCTAACAATAATGGTACTGTTGGTAGACCCGTTGCTCCATAGGTAACCATTACCTCCCAAAACAGAAAGTGTATCAGGTGTTCCGGCACAGGAAATCATTGTGGGAGTTATGGTCAATGTTGGGGCCGGATTAATGGTAACGGTAACTACCGTGTCTTTTAAACATCCTTTGGATGATGTTACCTGCGCGGTATATGTAGTTGTATTTGCCGGATTTACTGTTATACTGCTTGTGGTTGCTGAATTGCTCCATAAATAAGTACCGCCGCCGCTTACATTCAGCGTAACATTTGTTCCGGAACAAACAGAGGTATCATTCGATATTACTACAACAGGAAGTGGATTTACTTTAACTGTTATGGTAGCACTATCCTTACATCCGCCGCTGGAAACAAGCACGCTATAGGTAGTATTTACATTCGGGCTTACATTGATAATTGCTGTTGTTGCGCTATTGCTCCAAAGATAGGTACTGCCGCCGCCCGCGGTTAAGGTAGTGGAACTTCCATTGCAAACACTGTCACTTGGCGGGCTGATAGTCGCTGTCAGGGTATTTACTACCGTTACAGTAACTGTGATTGTGTCTTTACAGCCAGCCAAATTGGTACCAATTATAGTATAGGTCGTGGTCGCCGTTGGCGATGCGGTTGGATTAGGGCAATTGTTGCATGTCAAATTAGTATTTGGCGCCCAGGTATAGCTACTGGCTCCGCTGGCTACAAAAGCAACATTTCCGCCTGTGCATATCGATGGCGCGGGGTTATTTAAAGTTACCGTGGGTTTAGTATTTACGGTAACCGTAATTGTAGTGTCTTTTGAGCATTTTCCATTGCTTACCGTAGCCGTGTAAGTGGTTGTTGATATCGGATTAACAGTAAGTGTTGAGGTAGTGGCTCCTGTATTCCATTTGTAGGCTGTTCCACCGGATACTGTTAACGTTGACGATTCTCCCGCACAGATAGGATTGACAGATGCCGCTATGGAAGCTGTAGGCGTAGGTGTAACCGTAATTTTAAACGTGGTGTCTTTGGTACATATTCCGTTACTGATTGTTGCAGTGTATGTAGTTGTTACAAGTGGAATTACTGTAATAATTGATGTAGTTGCACCGTTGCTCCAGGTATAGGTTGTTCCGCCGGAAGCGGTAAGCGTAGCGGAATTGCCTGAGCATAAGGAATCATTACCTGTAATTCGGGCATTAATAGCACCGCCTACAGTAACCGTTACTGTGTTCGTATCAGTACACCCTTGCGCGTTGGCACCTATAACGGTATATGTTGTTGTGGCCGTTGGCGTAGCAACGGTGGAAACACAATTCGTACAGGTTAATGACGTATTAGGAGACCAGGTATACGTGGTGGCTCCTACCCCATTTAATGTCACGCTGCCATTACTGCAAATAGTGGGCGCAGATGGGTTAACAGTTACCGTTGGGCTTGCACTAACAGTTACGGTGATATTGGTATCTTTTGTACATGTGCCATTGCTTACAATAACCGAGTAATTAGTAGTTGTAGCAGGGCTTACGGTAATAGATGTTGTAGTTGCGCTGTTACTCCAGGTATAGCTTGTGCCGCCTGTAACTGAAATAGTTGTTGAACTGCCGGGACAAATAGGGTTACTAGTTGCACCGATAGTAGGCGTAGGAAGCGGATTAACGGTAACCTTTAATGTAGTGTCTTTAGTGCAGGTTCCGTTACTAACTTCTGCAGTATATGTAGTGGTGGTAAGCGGAGTAACCGTTATGGATGATGTAGTGGCCCCATTGCTCCAAGTATAAACTGTACCTCCGCCTGCAGTAAGGGTAGTCGATTTTCCTGCACAAATTGGGTTGGTGCTTGCGCTGATGGTCGCTGTTGGTAGAGGCGATACGGTAATTTTAACTGAATCCTTTATTAATCCGCAAGCCGTAGTTATATTAACAGTATATGTTGTTGTTGCAATCGGAGTAGCAATCGGGTTAGCAATATTGGCATTGCTCAATCCGGTGGTGGGTGTCCATGAATAGGCTGTTCCACCTGTGGCTTTTAATGAATCGGCAGTGCCTTTGCAAATCGTTTTGTTCGGGCTGATAGATACCGAAGCGCTGCCTGAAATAATCACGTTCACTGCAATCCGGTATGTTCCCGGGCAAGTGCCAACGTAATAGGTTGTATTCACGGTTAAAGCCGGAGTAGTATATGATGGCCCTGTCCCTATGGAAGAACCGCCTGTTGAAGTGCTAAACCACTCGATAGTTGTTCCGTTTGGAACAGTTCCGTTCAGGGTGGCAGTTAAAGTCGCGCTTTGTCCGCTGCAAATTGTATCGTTTTTAGCTGTAATATAAAAATTAGCAATACTTGCATTGGTAGTTCCCACACCGCCTATTGTAGCGCCATTCGGCGGAAAATTGGCAAGGGGAATAGCATTACTGGTGCCATTGGCACCGCCAGTAGTGGTTTCAGTAAGTCCGGCATTAGAAGTGGCTATATAGCCGCCGCCGCCGCCACCGCCCGGCCCTTCAGATTCAGCATCGGAACTGAAATTCCATGTTATAACCTGGTTTCCACCCGTACCGCCGTTTGCAGTAAGGCTAATCCCTGAAATATTTCCTACAGAATTAACTATTAACGTTCCGCCGCCGCCGCCACCGCCTGCACCATCTATTCCGGCAGCATGGCCAAATGCAGCAGTTCCGTGCGTATTCGCACCATTATTTCCGTTTGAAATTATTTGGCCGGCACCAGATACTGTTCCATAGCTCATAAGGTAAACAATACCGCCACCACTGGCTCCTGTGCCGCCAAAACCATCATTCTGGTCGCCTGCACCGCCGCCGCCGGCAATAAAAATTTTGCCTGTAGAATAATTCAGCGGACGGCCGCCGCGGCCGCCCACGCTTCTGCGGTCATCACCTGCCCAAGCGCCTGCTCCGGGAGCATTTGTCAGGGGGCTCACATTATTCTGTCCAAACGTATAACCGCCGCGTCCCCCACCTGCAGATGTAAAGGTTGGCAACCAAGTATATTCAATACCCCAGGCTGTTTTATTATTATTTGTGCTTATGTCAGGGTTTCCATACCCGTTAATGTAATTGGCTACCACTCCGCCATTTGCGCCGCCGCCGCCGCCGCCATTTTGCGCATCGCCGCCGCCGCCGCCATTGCCCGGTGCGCCCATGCCTTCTTTGCCGCCCAATTTTTTATATTTCCATTCATATCCGCCCACACCTTCTCCCTTTTCTTTTCCATAGGCTTGCAGCCCTTCTGCCACATCACCAACACCCCAGCCTATACTGTCTTCACCGTTATACTGCCCGCCGCGGAAACCCATACCTGTTGCATTAATAGCTCCTCCGGAATTGATAATCGTATTTCCTTGCACTTCGATGGCAATAATACCCCCAATGGTGCTGTCCCATGGGTCGCAACTAATAGTTCCCCCTGAATTAATGGTCAGCGAAGCATACCTTGGAACCCTTACTATTTCTACTTTACCTGTATCAGTGTAACTGTATTGCAAAGGGCAATCTAATGTAATGGTTGTTCCGGAAGGCACGGCAGAAACCTCGGCAAATTCATAATTACCGCAGTTGTTATAGTTGTTTATAGCACCCCAGGTACTATCTTTAGGCTGGCCAATATCACGGTTTCCGGGGTTAATACTTCCGTTGAGGGTTGCGCCCTGCAATTGAATTATCATAATTAAATCTCCTGCAGCCAAATTGCCCGAAAAACGCGAATGGGAATTAAGCGTACTGCTGGCAACAGTTATTGTTGTAGCCCCGGCAGCTTCATTTGCGGTAAGGTAAGTGTATTCATTTACCTCGACAGTGGTTGTAATGGTAGCGCTGCCATTCTTACCTTGCTGGGCAAAAACAACAGTGGAAATAATGCAGCAAAATGCAATAAATATTTTTTTCATCATTGGGGGCAAATTAATAAGGCAACGAATGTATTAAAATTTCGGCAAAAATCCTGTTTCTATCTCGTTAATACCTGAAAATGGACATATTTATCCGACTTGGAATCGTTTTCGCTTGCAAAAAATGACATTTGTCAAAAATTCGTGAGGCTACTCCACAAACAAAATCATACCCTTCAGGTATTCCCCTTCAGGATGATAAATGCTGATTGGGTGGTCTGCCGGGTGCGACAAATATTTTACTATCCGTACATTACGTCCTGCATCAATAGCGGCAGCAGTTATAGCTCCATGAAACAGGTATTTATCCACCACCTGCGAGCAGGAAAAAGTAAATATTATTCCGCCGGGTTTTATACCCTTTATGGCTAATGCATTCAGTCTCCGGTAACCCATTACGGCCTGGTGGCGGGCATCGCGGTGCTTGGCAAAGGCAGGCGGGTCGATAATCATCATGTCATATTCAGATGCGTTTTTACCTAAAAAATCAAATGCATCGGCAACATGTGAAGTGTGGTTGGCGGCTCCGCCAAAATTGAGATTGATGTTATTATCCGTTAACTTTATAGCAGCCTTAGAGCTATCCACTGAATGAACCTCAGCAGCCCCTGCTTTCAACGCATAGACAGAAAAACCTCCGGCATAGCAAAAGCAATCCAACACCTTTTTATTTGGAGCATATTGTGCAACTAATTTGCGGTTTTCGCGCTGGTCGATAAAGAAGCCTGTCTTTTGTCCTTCTTCCCAATCAATGCTGAATTTATGCCCATTTTCCAATACTTCCTTTTCCGAACCGGTTCCAAAAAGATAGCCGTTCTTCAATTCGCTTTCTATTTCACTATCTACCGGTATTTTTGTTCCTGAAACACCTAAACTTTCCTTACTTTTATCGTAAACGGATTTCAGTTTATCGCCATAAATTTCTTTCAGCGCTTCTACAAACAAATGCCTTTCACGGTACATGCCTATCGAGTGCGTCTGTATTACAACAGTTCCATTATAAAAATCGATTATTAAACCTGGGAGCCCATCGCCTTCGCCGTAAACAAGACGATAAACATTGGTGTTTGCATTATTGGTCAATCCAATAGATTGGCGGTAATTATATGCGTTTTGAATTTTCGCTTTCCAGAATGCCACATCAGGTACAATCTTATTAAATGAAAATAAGCGGACCATAATGGAACCCTTTTGGTAATGGCCCGTACCGAGGTAGGCATCTTTGCTTGAATATACTTCCACTACATCGCCATTCTTTATGTTTTCGGGGGCTTTTTTTACAGCTCCCGAGAAAATCCAGGGGTGAAAACGCTTAGGGGATTCTTCTTTGCCCGAATTAAGAATTATTTTAGGTATTTCGTTCATGGAGCAAAACTAAGAATTATGAGAGATAAGAGATACGATAAAAGAGATAAGCCCCCTCATTTAAAATAGATAATTGTTGTGTTCTTTACTATATTTGAAGAATATGAATTACACAAAGTTTATAACTACGATTCTCTTTACTGCACTTATAGTAGCCTATTGCCAAAGCCAGAACCAGCCCGTTCCACCTAAAATAGAACAGGCACTTAAAGCATTGTATCCCCAAGCAGCGAACACCCTTTGGGCAGATAGCCCTGTAAATAGTAATACCCGGCAGGTAATTTTTGAATGCAACTGTACCGAAGGGTTAGGGCATTTGAAAATTACCTTTGATACCGTCGGAACTGTTCTTACGAAAGAAGTGGATATTTCCATGAAAGAATTACCTGTCGCTATTACCGATTATGTCGATAATAATTATCCGAGCAGTGGCTTTACCTATGGCGAAACAGCTAAAGTTTCCGGAAACACGAATGATGTAACCTATCGGGTGGAATTACTTCAAATAAATGGGGATGGCAATGTTACCGTTGGGGGCTGGGTTTATATCCTGAAATTTAAAGCCTCCGGCGAATTTATATCGGTGGATAAAAGATTGCAGAATAATTGAAGATATTTCTTATATTTGATGTATGAAACTCGCAAAAGCTACCGGGCTTTTATCTTTCAGCCTTTTAATTTGTATTTGCGCATATTGCCAACGGTGGGTTGATGCCCAGCATACGGTAAACCATAGTATCAAAACAAAAATTGATTCCCTCTATCCGGATGCGTGGAGGGATTATTCCGTTACCACAAATAAAACAGATCGTACACGAACGGTAGTTGTAGCACTTCCTGATTCAAAACATTATGGCTGTACCCAGATTAATGTTACTTGCGATACGAATGGAAATATTATTACTACAGATTTTCGCGGGTTACCCTTATCTTATTTGCCGGATACAATGCAAAAGGTTATAGCTGCACATAACGATTACAAACCCATAGGCATTGAACGAAAAACTATAGACAGTAAGGGTGATATCAGTTATGATGTGCGTTTAGTAATGGCCAACCAAACTCAGAACGATTTGACATATTATGTTTGGTCTTTCAAAAGTTCCGGTGAGCTGGTATCTAAAGATAAAAGACATTCAATAAGAATTGAGTGAAATAAATCGGGCTCCTACTTCTTATTTAATAACTCCATAATTATTTCCTCCCTTAATCTATACCTGTATGGCAGCTTCGCATCTTCCCCTGCATAATCAACACCAATGCGGGGACTAGTGACAATATCTTTCTTGCTGAATTTTACTGCGCGGTCTTCAATCCAAATTTTATTACCTGTTAAAGGAAGCCCGGAATGTGTTGTTTTAATTCCCAATGCGGTTGAAAGGGTTCCCGGCCCGTCGGATATTTTCTTATTCAATTTTTGTTTGCGCCGATATAGAATTGCATCCAGCCCGTCTGCCGGAACAATAGCCCTGATAAGGATTGCATGGGGAGTATCTTTTCCGTTTGTAACTACATTAAACAGGTGATGGATTCCATAACATAGATAAACGTATGCCGTTCCGCCTTCCGCATACATAATTTCATTCCGTTTGGTTCGTTTGCCATTATAGGCATGCGAAGCTTTATCAATAGCGCCATTATAGGCTTCTGCCTCTACAATAATACCGGAGGTTTTAACTCCGTCAAAATTCGTAACCAGAAATTTTCCGATTAGTTCTTCCGTAATTCGAAGAACATTTTTACGAAGATAAAATTCAGGTTTAAGTTTGCTTGCCACAGGTTAATTTGTTTTCCAAATGCAAAGATGCCACAGATTTCACAGATTAAAAAATATTTGTTTTCCATCTGTGAAATCTGTGGCAATTGCTTTTTGAATTTATTTGATAGTATTATTCAATTTACCGCCCACATACTCATATTCTGCAACCAAATTGCCTTTGTCATTATATTGCTTATCATCCCCATCTTTAAAAAAGTCAAAGGAGTCTTTGCTGTAAAGCGCTTCCGATTCTTCCTGCAGTTGCCCGTTTGGGAAATATTCTTTCAGGCTATAGCGTATTATATCACCCTGGGTTACGGATGGGACAAAAACAGAGAGCGGTTTTCCATCTTTGTAGTAGGAGCACCTTCTCAGCACACGCTCATGTTTTTTATCGTATTCTTCTACATAAGAGAGTTGTCCGCTATCGTAATAATCCTGCCATAAAGTAGAATTGCCGTCATAATATTGAACATCCGATTTGAGCGTTTTACTTTCATAATACTTTTTCAATTCATCTTTCCTGTCAGATGTAGGCCTGAATATCCTTTCCACTACTCCATCGGGATAATAATTGGTGTATTGGGTAAGTTTGCCATCCGTATAATATCCTTTGTGCAGGATAGTACCATCAGCATAATGGTCCTCAATCAAGCCATTGCATAGATGCCCGTCAAAATATTTGCGGGTAGAATCACCGCCTAATTTTGGGTTGTACTTATCGTAAAACTGAATACCAAACGCTGAATCGTTTACCTGTGCAAAGGTATATACAACCGCACCTAAGGTTTGCCCGGTAACACAGTTTAGCGAGGACCAGAAAAAACAAATGAAAAGCGAAAAATGAAAAGTGAAAAACTTAGAATAATAGTATTTTATTTTTCGTTTCTCACTGTTCATTTTTCATTTAAAATTAATGTAATCCCATATGGGCCAGGTAACGCTCTGCATCAATGGCAGCCATGCAGCCGCTGCCTGCCGCAGTTACAGCCTGGCGGTAGTTCTTATCCTGTGCATCGCCACAGGCAAAAACACCGGGAATATTGGTTTTAGCAGTTCCCGGAATGGTTTTCAGGTAGCCTTGTTCATCCATATCAATCCAACCTTTAAAAATATCGGTATTGGGTTGGTGGCCAATGGCAACAAAAAATCCGGTAACATTCAAAATGCGTTCTTCTTTGGTAAGGGTATTAACCACAGCTGCACCTGTAACACTCTTTTCGCCTAAAATTTCAAGCGTTTCCGTATTAAACAGGACTTCGATGTTAGGGGTGTTAAATACTCTGTGCTGCATTGCTTTTGAGGCTCTGAGCTCATTCTTACGCACAATCATATATACTTTGTTACAAAGCTTAGCCAGATATGTAGCTTCTTCAGCAGCTGTATCCCCGCCCCCGACAATAGCTACATCTTGTTTGCGGAAAAAGTATCCGTCACACACGGCGCATGCAGAAACGCCAAATCCATTTAAGCGCTGTTCCGAAGGCAACCCAATCCATTTGGCAGATGCGCCTGTGGCTATAATTACTGAATCAGCCAGAATCGTTTCCTTTTCTTCTACCACCACTTTAAACGGAGCCTTGGAAAAGTCAACCGAACTGACATAAGACCAGCGAATATCGGTACCGAAACGGGCAGCCTGCTTGCGGAAATGCTCCATCATTTCAGGCCCCTGTATTCCATCCGGATAACCGGGGTAATTTTCGACATCAGTAGTGATGGTTAATTGTCCACCGGGTTGCAAACCGGCAACCATCACAGGTTGCATATCAGCGCGGGCAGCATATATAGCGGCGGTATATCCGGCAGGGCCGGAACCGATAATCAGGCATTTTTTCTTTTCGTTTGTAGTCATATTCTATTTAAAAATTGGATATTCATTTTAAGGGTGCGAAATTAATCTAATTGAATTTAACGGGAGATGATTTATTCTAACTCAATGGCAATGTACAGTATCAAATGCCGTGCCATACCCACACCAAATGCCAAGACCGCCATTAATGTTACCCGTTACAGGTGCAGGTGAGCCAAAGGGGTTGCCAACATTGTTTAACTGATAATAATACTGGTTAAAAAATTGGTAGGATGCATTGCTGATGGTGCAAAATTCAATTACACAAGTCTCTCCTTTTTTAAAATATCCGGCTTCGGCATCGGTATCATCCTTGGCTTTCGACCCCGGCCAGCTGCCACGATTATAAAAAAACTCAAAACTCTGTCCATTGATAAACGCATCATTAAAAACTGATTCGTAGGGTGGAATAAATGCGGTGTCCTGCCCTATCCTTTCCACCAGCCAGCGATAACAATTTCCGGGCGTAGGCGGGTCATGAAGTATGGCCCACAAATAACCGAGCGAATCAAGCCCGGGTTGAACCTGAAACCATGCCGAATCTAACGGTATAGCGGGCAATATGCTGGTAGAGGCAGTAAGCGTTTGACCCTGCGCTTTCACCGTGAGGCTATAGGTTCTGCCGCTCACGCCACGCATGTGCGGGGTAGCATAAAGCGCAAGCGACGGAATTGCTTCAATCATGGTATCGGTGGTTACACCGTCATTAACGGTTATAACTGCTCCATGAATTAAATCATTGTTATAGATGCTGCCCGCTGAAATGGTACCGAAAAAGGCAAAATTATGGGTAAGGAATAAGTAGGCCGGATAATTCGGTTGCACATAGCCATCCACACATAGTTGTGAAGCGGGCTGAGGCAAATTAAGCGTAACGTTCTTTTCGCAACCGGCCATCATTAGTGCACCTATAAAGCCTATTATATATATATAACTGCTCTTCATGCTCGTTAAAAATTGAAGTTCCACATTACGGATGGAAGTACCGGGAAAAGTGAAACTTGCTTGGCCTGTATTGATAATGTGTTATTATATACACTACCCTGTATGTCGAAATAAATGAAATAAGGATTATAGCGGTTATATACATTATAGACGGAGAAAGTCCAACTTGTTTTAAAATTTTTCATCCATTTGGGGCGGTGGTCCACATAAGGAGTGTCTATACCCTTCTTTTGCATACGGTTTTCAATCCTTTGTTGGCGTTTTGCAAGGTGCTTTTGATGGTCGGGAGTAAGGGTAGCTGCCAAATCAAGCCTGTCGTAAGGAGCCAACCGGTAGCCATTTACACTGGTGTATTGCTCTACTAAATTACCTTCTATTATATACCAGCCCGAGGGCATAGTTAAGGCTTCGCCGCTGGCAAAAACAAATACGGATGAAAATGTCCAGCGGTCATTCAGTTCATAATTCGCAACAGCGGAAATATCATTACGGCGGTCATACTTGGCATAAAATGTTTGTCCGTTATTCAGGTCGGCAAAGGTTTCAGTGGTCCATGATAAGGTATATCCTATCCAACCGTTAAACTTTCCGGCTTTTTTCTTCAGGAAGAACTCGAACCCATACGCTTGCCCGCTGCCAAAGGTGAAGTTTTCATCAGGGTTGGTAGAGGAGTTTTCATCAGGCGTTACCCCGTTTTTATATTCAATCAGGTTGCGCATATCTTTATAATAGGTCTCTACAGAGGACTCATAAAGATTATCCATAAAGTTATGATAATACCCCAAAGCATATTGGTCGCCATAAGTTGGCTGCACAATAGATGTGCTGGGAAACCAAATATCGGTCGGTAATGAAACTGAACTGATAGATGCCAGGTGTATGTATTGCATATTGCGGCTATACCCTAATTTTATAGAGGACTCGCCGTTTAATTTATAACGGAATGAAATACGTGGCTCAAGGCCACCATACAGTGCTACATTCTGAAATGTTTTGTAATGAATGGTATCGATATTAACCCCCTGATTATTTTGGTTATACCTGTCGAACGGGCCTATTTGCTGGAAAATGGAATAACGCAAACCACCTTCTATTTTAATGCGGTCGCTCAGCTCGAATGCATCGGTAATATAAACGCCACCTTCGTTTCCATATAACCTTTGAACGCTGTTCAGGTTGAAATTAACACTCTGTTCCTGCGCAGAGATTTCGCTTGGAATAAATACATGCAGGGTATATTCAACGCCAAATTTAATCTCATGTTTTTTGGTGGGATTATAGTTGTAATTGTACTTGGCATGATAGTCATGTATTCCAGAGAATAATGAGAATGTAAATCCCGATTCGCTTCCGCTGAATTTGAAATTATAATCGGTATAATCCAATGAAAGATTGGAAATAACCTTATCGCTGTAAATGTGGTTCCAGTTGATGGCGGCTATTCCGTTCCCCCAGGGAACCTGTGCGCCGAAACCGGCAGTGGCATCGGCAAAGGTAAATACGTCCTGACCGAAGTAACCGCTTACAGACAACTGGTCTTTTTTAGAAAGGTTCCAATTTATTTTACCGTTCAGGTCGTAGAAATAATACTTGGTTCCGTAAAACGGCGAACTGGTATTTATAATGGGCGGACGAAGAAAAGCATCCAGGTAGGTGCGGCGGAAGGAAAATATGTATGAAGCGGTATCCTTTTTAATGGGCCCTTGAATGGTTACATGCGATGCGATAAGGCCAATACCCCCATTAACGTGCAATTGGTCCATATCTCCGTCCTTCGATTGAATGTCGAGAACCGAAGAAATGCGTCCGCCAAAATTAGCGGGCATATTGCCTTTGGTAAGCTCCACACTACTTAATGCATCTGAATTAAAGATAGAGAAGAAACCAAGCAAATGGCCTGCATTATAAACAGTGGCTCCATCAAGCAACACAAGGTTTTCATCGGGGCCTCCGCCACGCACATAAAAGCCCGTGTTGGCATCGCCACCGCTCATAACACCCGGTAAAAGCTGAATGACTTTTAAAATATCAGGCTCGCCAAAAAATACCGGAATGGTTTTGAGGTCTTTTGTTTCTAATTTAATGGCGCCCATTTGCGAACTGGTAACGTTTTTATCGGGGCGGTCGGCGGTAACTTTAACCTCCTGTGCATTTACGGCAGATGAAGCTATGCTTACATTCATACGAATATTGGCCGAAACCTTAATGGGTATAATGGTATCGCGATAGCTGAGCAGGGAAACATGCAAATGGTAATTTCCGGCAGGGATGGTGAAACTGTAAAACCCATTAACGTCGGTAGATGCGCCCTGCTGAGATTCATCTGTATATACGCTTACACCGGGAATAGTTTGACCCGTTACCGCATCTTTTATATAACCCGAAACTTTAAAATCTTGTGAATACGCACGACATCCTAAAAGAACCAATAACAAAGAAAACAGGGAAATGCGCATATACTTTTAGAAACTCGTAATTTTAACAAAGACGCACAAAAGTAGATAAAACTTTAATGAGGCGGAAAACTACATTTTATAGCCAAGTCAAGTTCCCCTACAATGTAACTTTGTAAAGATAAAAATCACCTGTAGAAACAGGCCCTGTTTAACCTAACAATGGAAAGGACGATTGTACACATGGATATGGATACTTTTTTCGTATCGGTAGAGCGGCTGCACAACAGCTCCTTACTAGGGAAACCTGTATTAGTGGGCGGCACAAGCGACCGGGGGGTGGTAGCTTCTTGTAGTTATGAGGCCCGCAGGTTCGGTATCCATTCGGCTATGCCTATGCGCATGGCAAGGCAGCTTTGCCCACATGCGATAATAGTGCGGGGCGACTATGAACAATATACCAAATACTCAGACACGGTTACGGAAATTATAAAGGAAACTGTTCCTGTTTATGAAAAAACATCTATTGATGAGTTTTATATGGACCTCACGGGCATGGAACGCTTTTTTGGCAGCTATAAACTCGCCACCGAACTGCGGAAAAATATCATTAAAGAGACGGGGCTGCCCATTTCATTTGCATTATCCACCAACAAAACGGTTGCCAAAGTAGGCACAGGAGAAGCCAAACCCAATGGACAAAAGGAAATTCGTTCGGGAACGGAAAAAGGATTTCTGGCTCCGCTGTCGGTTAAAAAGATACCAATGGTAGGTGATAAAACATACCATATACTGCGGAGCATGGGAATAGAAAAAGTAAAGACCATGCAGGACATGCCCATAGAACTAATGGAAAGAGTGCTGGGAGAAAATGGTATATTAATATGGAAAAAGGCAAATGGTATTGATAACAGCCCTGTGGAACAATACAGCGAACGTAAATCTATCTCAACGGAAAACACTTTTGACAAAGACACAATAGATGTGACTTACCTGAAAGCGATGCTGGTAAGCATGACCGAAAAACTGGCCTTTCAATTGCGTAGCGAACAGAAACTAACATCCTGTGTAACGGTAAAAATACGCTATTCAGATTTTAACACCTACACTATGCAGTCGCGTATTGGATATACCTCGCTCGACCATACGCTTATCGATAAAGTGAAAGAGTTGTTCGACAAACTTTACCAGAAACGTATGCTCATCCGCCTTATCGGAATCCGTTTCAGCCATTTGGTGCATGGCAATTACCAGTTTGATATTTTTAACGATACGGCCGAGCAGATACAGCTCTATCAGGCCATGGATAAGTTGCGCAACCGCTACGGGCGCGATATTGTGAAACGAGCCGTGGGTATGAAAATATCGCAACGCGGAGATTTTAATCCCTTTAACGGGCGAACAACCTAAAGCTATTCCATGCTTCTTAATTGCCATACCTATTACAGCTTCGGCTATGGAACCCTGTCGGTAAACGAATTGCTGGCTGAAATAGCAGGAAAGGGGTACACTTCGTTTGTATTATCAGATATTAATAATACATCCGCCTGCATAGATATGGTTAGGCTGGCCAATGAAAAAGGAATAAAACCCATTTTAGGAATCGATTTCCGGAATGGTATCCGTCAGCAGTATGTTGGCATAGCAAATAATAATGAAGGTTTCAACGAACTGAACATTCACCTTTCTGAACACCTGCACAGCAAAAAAGATTTTGAGCCCATCGCTCCAATATTTAAAAATGCATTTATAATATACCCTTTGCAGACATATAAAGGATGGAAGTTAAGAGGAAATGAATTTATAGGAGTTTCCTTGAAAGACCTTGTAAGGCTGCCTTTCTCCCCTGCCAAACTACAACCGGAAAAACAGGTTGCACTTCAGTCATTATCTTTTATTTCTAAAAAACATTTTAATGCACATCGCCTGCTCAGGGCCATCAGCCTGAATACTCTGCTGAGCAAACTGCCTGCCTATGAACAAGCAACGCTTGATGAAACAATACCCTGCAAAGAGGAACTTTATGCGGCCTATTCCGGGTATCCGGTAATACAGGCTAATACAGAAAAAATATTAAATACATGTCATATTGAATTTGAATATGGAAAGTTCTCAAATAAAAACCTGACCTACTATACAGGTACGTTACAAGGCGACCTGAAACTGCTCCGCAAAGAATGTGAGGAGGGTTTGAAATACCGCTACAAAATTCCATCGGACGAGGTGCTCAAACGAATGGAAAAAGAACTGGAGATAATAGCGCAAATGAAATTCGCTTCTTATTTTCTTATCAATTGGGATATTATAAAATACGCCCAAAGTAAAGACTACTATTATGTGGGGAGGGGCAGCGGTGCTAATAGTATGGTGGCTTACCTGCTTAGAATAACCGATGTAGACCCCATCGAACTGGATTTATATTTCGAGCGCTTCATTAATCCTTCGCGCAGCAACCCTCCCGATTTCGACGTTGATTTTTCATGGACTGACCGTGATGATATTACCCGCTACATTTTTGAACGCTTTGGCAATAAAAACACCGCCCTGCTGGGCTCTTACAATACCTATCAGCACGATGCCGTAATAAGAGAACTGGGCAAAGTGTTTGGTTTGCCACCCGAAGAAATCGACAAACTGCAATCGGTGCATGAAAACAACAAACCGGATACACTGGGCAAATTGGTGCTGACTTACAGCAAACTCATCCAGGGATTTCCCAATCACTTAAGCATCCATTCCAGCGGCATACTTATTTCACAGGAACCCATTACCTGTTACAGTGCAACTTTCATGCCGCCCAAAGGCTATCCTACCACACAGTTCAGCATGTTGGAAGCCGAAGATATTGGGCTTTATAAATTCGATATCCTTAGCCAGCGGGGCCTGGGAAAAATAAAAGACGCTCTTGCCATCATTAAGAAAAATAAAGGTGTTAGTATCGACATTCATGACATACAGAAATTTAAAACCGACAAAAAAGTCCAGAATTTATTAAAACTCGGCAAATGCATTGGCTGTTTTTATATTGAATCGCCGGCTATGCGCATGTTGCTTGCCAAGCTCCGGGCTGACGATTACCTGCGCCTTGTGGCTGCCAGTTCCATCATTCGCCCGGGCGTATCGAAAAGCGGAATGATGCGGGAATATATTTTGCGCTACCGTGATGAAAAAGCAAGGGAAAAGGCGATGAACGAAATACCGGAATTGTATGCATTGCTGAAAGAAACTTACGGAGTAATGGTTTACCAGGAGGATGTGATTAAAGTGGCCCACTTTTTTGCAGACTTATCTCTGGCTGAGGCAGATTACCTGAGGCGGGGAATGTCTTGGAAATTCAAGCAGCGTAATGAATTCGACAGGGTAAAGGATAACTTTTTCAAAAACTGTATAAAAAAAGGATACTCCACTGAAACCATTTCCAATATCTGGAACCAGATTGAAAGTTTTGCCAATTATGCCTTTTCGAAGGGACATTCGGCAAGTTATGCGGTGGAAAGTTTTCAGGCGCTTTACCTGAAAGCCTATTTTCCGCTGGAGTATATGGTGGCTACCCTTAATAACGGCGGCGGTTTTTACCGCACAGAACTCTATGTTCATGAAGCCCGTATGCATGGCGCTAAAATACATCCGCCATGCGTAAACAACAGTTCGTCGGTTTATGAAATAGCAGGCGAACACATTTATTTAGGCTTAAGTATGATAAAAGAACTGGAGGCATCCGTTATTAAAAACCTGCTTACAGAACGCCATCAGAATGGCCCGTTTATAAACCTGGATGATTTCGTAAAACGTGTTCCGGTTTCTATAGAACAACTGCGTTTATTAATCAGGGCAGGCGCTTTTCAGTTTATTGGGAAGAATAAAAAAGAACTGCTTTGGGAAGCCTACTCGCTGGTGAAGCCCGCCAAAGTTTCTTATCAGGCCAAAGAGCTTTTTGATGTTGGCGCACGTAAATATAAGTTGCCGGAACTAACCGACAAATGGCAGGACGATGCCTTTGATGAAATCGAGTTGCTCGGCTTTCCGCTTTGCCCCTACTTTAACCTTATACAGGAAAAACTGCCCAGCAGTTTAACAGCGAAAGAACTGCCTGCCATGCTCGGTAAACCTGTTGCTATTGTTGGGTATTTGGTAACCGTAAAATATACCCGCACCGCCAAAGGCGACCGCATGTATTTTGGAACATTTATTGATACCAATGGCGACTGGCTCGATACGGTACATTTCCCTCAGGCAGCCAAGCAATATCCCTTTCAGGGGAATGGATGCTACCTGCTGAAAGGGATAGTGAAAGAGGAGTTTGATTTTATGTATATAGAAGTAACCCAAATGGAAAGGCTCACAACAATAAATTTGGATGATATGTAAGAGTAGAAAGTAAAAAGTTTGTAAAGTTGTTTTACTTTCACCTTTTACCTGATTTGTATGGAAATAACGGCTAAAAACGGCTATGGAATTTGGGCATTGATTGCAAATCAGCGCCTACGCGGGCCTGTTTACAGAAATAACCGTTACAGATGGTAAAATATTATTCGGCTGGTAATTTTTTCAAAATAATGTCGGGATGGCGGGATTCGAACTCGCGACCTCACCCACCCCAAGGGTGTGCGCTAACCGGGCTGCGCTACATCCCGAACTATTATTTTCTGAACGTATCCGTTATCAGGGCTTGCATTTGGGGTGCTTTAAACGTACAGGCCCTTTAAAACAGGTTGCAAAGGTAATTTTATTTAAAAAACTACAAGAACATATTTATATACAGTTGCCGGGGAATCTGTTTTAAGGCTGTTGATTAGTAAAGGATTTACAACATTATTAACAATCTGACTTTACAAATTCCCTGCCGGCAGACAGGTATACCAATAAAATTTACTTATCTTAGCACTTATGACAAACCTGTTTTATAGGACGTTACTTTACACAACTACTAAACTTATTTACGCATGAGAAAACCATTACTACTCTTATTTGCCGCATTATTATTAGCAATCAGCCCATCGCTAAAAGCGCAATGTTATGGAACCGTTAACTATGACCAGTCGGCCCAAGGCAATGGAGCCAGCACATTTACTATATCAACTGCTTTTTCCAATGAATTAATCCTCATTTCAACCGACGGATGGGAAGGGCCATTTACGGGAAGTGTTACGGTAGATGGAAATCCTGCAACGCAGGTTGCCAGCTCAAGTATTCCCACTATCGATGGTGGAGAAGCCTTGGTTTGGGCTTATTCGGCACCTGCGGCCGGGGTTCATACTATTGTCGTGGTTGAAACGGGTTTCTCTGCATCGTATAATCTGAATTTTGCCTCCGCTTTTTATTCTACGGGCAGTTGCACGCCACTTGGCTTATCTAATTTAACTACCACACAAAGCACTACGGGTGTAAGCAGCCATTCGGTTTCGGATATAATAACCACAACCGAACCCAACTCGATGATTTACTCCACTGCGGAATATAATACAGGGTCATACAGTTCATTGGATTTATCATTTACAGGCGCACTGGAGGAAGGCGGCTACCATGAAAACAATGGTATAGATGCCGGTGAGGCATATACGAGTGCTACTACTGCGGGTTCTTACACCGTTACAGCGGCCGATGGCAATTCAAGCTATGGGGCCGCTTTAATTTTAGTTGCCATTCAACCTCCGCCATGCGGCGTAAGCGTTACCATTTCAAGCACAACAAACCCCACCTGTAGCGGCAGCAATGGGTCTATTATGGCAAGCGCATCGGGTGGAACCACCCCCTATACCTACAGTTGGAGCCCATCGGGTGGAACAAATGCCACAGCCAGCAACTTAAGCGCGGGTACTTACACCATTACTGTTACCGACCATACGGGTTGTATGGGAACAGCATCTGCTACGCTGACAACTTCCAATACGCTTACAGCTACGGCAACAATTAACTCCAATGTTTTATGTAATGGAAATTCAAATGGCAGTGCAACCATAAACCCTGTAGGAGGAGCCACACCCTATACATACTCCTGGAACCCGAATGGATATACCGCGCAAACAGTTTCTACCCTTAGTGCAGGAACATATACTGTTACCGTTTCCGATAATTCGGGATGCACAACAACTACCTCAGTTACTATTACACAGCCCACAACATTGGGTATTTCAATCGCATCGCAGACCAATGTGCTTTGCAATGGCTCTTCCACCGGAAGTATTACTGCAAATGCAGCCACCGGCGGAACAGCACCTTATACTTACAACTGGACGCCGAGCGGCGGAACAAATCCCACTGCTTCTAATCTGAGTGCCGGAACCTATACAATTACGGCAACAGATAATAATGGTTGCACCGCAACAGCTTCGGCAACTATTACACAACCAACTGCATTATCTATTTCAATCGCATCGCAAACAAATGTGCTTTGTAATGGCAGCTCTACAGGAAGTGCAACTGCAAATGCAGCCACTGGCGGTGCGACACCATATACGTATAACTGGACACCTTCAGGCGGAACAAATCTTACGGCTTCTAATCTTAGTGCAGGAACATACACCATTACCGCCACCGATAACAATGGGTGTATTGCAACCGCTTCGGCAACTATTACCCAACCTACTGCTTTATCAATTACAATCGCATCGCAGACGGACCTGCTTTGCAATGGAAACAGTAACGGAAGTGCAACAGCTAATGCAGCCACCGGCGGAACGGCTCCTTATACGTATAACTGGGCGCCAAGTGGAGGTACGAACCTTAATGCTTCTAACCTAAGTGCGGGAACATATACTATTACCGCTACCGATAATAGCGGATGTACCGCGACTGCTTCGGTAACAATTACACAACCGAATGCATTAACAATAACCATCCAATCAGTTACAGGAGTGCTTTGCAATGGCGGCCCTACGGGAACGGCTACCGCGAATATTCCAAATGGTGGTACATCCCCATATACTTATAATTGGACACCAAGCGGTGGCACAGGACTTACAGCCTCCAACCTGAGTGCAGGAACCTATACCATTACCGCTACCGATAACAATGGTTGCACCGCAACAGCATCTGCAACAATTACACAACCGAATACGTTATCCATTACTATCGCCTCAGAAATAAATGTACTCTGCAACGGGCTTGATGACGGAAGCGCAACCGCTAATGTGCCAAACGGTGGTTCTTTGCCTTACACCTATGTATGGAATCCGGGCGGACAAACAAACCTTACCGCATCTAACCTGAGTGCAGGCAGCTACACTATTACCGCAACAGACAACAACGGATGCACGGCATCGGCATCGGTTACCATATCTCAACCGGCTAATGGGGTGGCAATTTCTATTGCTTCCATTACCAATGTGGCCTGCAATGGCAATTCATCAGGTAGTATTACCGCAACTGTAGCTTCCGGCGGAACGGCTCCTTATACCTATAACTGGACCCCCAGCGGTGGCACAGGACTTACCGCATCAAACCTGAGTGCAGGTAGCTATACGATTACTGTAACCGACAACAATGGCTGCACCGATACTGCATCTGCAACTGTAACACAACCTGCAACGGCGGTCGCAATAAACATTGCATCGCAGACCAATATTTTATGTGTTCCCAATTCGGGAAGCGCCACTGCTAATCCCGCCAGTGGCGGGACAGGGCCTTACACATATGCCTGGGCGCCAAGCGGCGGCACTAACTTAACGGCCTCTAACCTGAGTGCAGGAACGTATACAATTAATGCAACCGATAATAATGGATGTACTGCCAGCGCATCTGTAACTATAACGCAGTCGGGCACAACATTGTATATTGCCATTGCTTCGCGAACCACCCTGGCTTGCGCCGGAATGGGTTATATTTCTTCCCAGGCAGCTACAGGCGGCACACCGCCTTACAATTATGTTTGGGCGCCAAGCGGCGGCACTAACCTAACTACCATTACCACACTCGGTGCTGGAACTTACACCATTACCGCCACCGATAGCAATGGTTGCACAGCTACCGCATCCGAAACAATAACACTTCCTCCTACCTTAAGTATTGCCGTTAGCGGAGTTTCCGTTTCAGGGTGCTTTGGAAACAGCAATGGAAGCGCAAGCACAGCTCCTTCGGGAGGAACATTGCCTTACACCTATGCATGGTCGCCAAGCGGAGGTACTAATGCTACTGTTTCCGGCCTTAGTGCAGGAACATATACGGTAACACTTACTGATAGCAATGGTTGCACGGCCATAGATGCGGTTACGTTGACACAACCTGCGGGAATGGTTATTTCGGCTGATTCCATCAGTTCCACCTTAATTGGTGGTTGCAATGGAGAAGCTGCAGTTACAGTGGTTAGCGGCGGAACCGCTCCCTTTACCTACCTGTGGAGCCCCGGCGGTGCCACTACCGACACCATTAAAGGCGAATGTGTGGGCGATTATTGTTGCACCGTTACCGATGCAAATGGTTGCTCGCAAACTGTCTGCGTGGTAATACCTAACACCAGCAGCGTGGCTACTGTCAACGGCAATGGCTCTTCGGTGAATATATACCCAAACCCCAGCAATGGGCTTTTCAATGTCCAGTCGGCATTGGGTAGTGGGCAAATGACAGTTGAGGTTTACAATACCCTTGGGCAAAAGGTGTATTCACAATTCACCATTAACCAATTAACATTCACAATTGACTTGTCCTCTCAACCAAACGGCATTTACCTGATTCGCATACTCGGCAAAGATGGCAGCTTGGTAGATGAAAAGAAGGTGGTGAAAATGAATTAACCCATTACCAATACACTTTATTAATCCCGCCTGAATATTTATTTAGGCGGGATTTTTTTATGGAAATAACGGGTAAAAACGGGTATTCGTTTGGGCGGACATATATGTCCGCCCAAATATAATTACACCAAATACATTAGTGCAACCCCAAGTGTCCGCCCACAAAACAAAACATCCATTTAAATTGCGGGAACATCCGTTTCGGATTTTGGGCAGACACATGGGTTGGCCCCTGCGATGATGAAATAATATTTATGGTGGGGGAACATTTGGATTCCCAAAAGGCCGGCCGGTTTATTTATGCCCAAGACATCAGATTATCCTCTCCTACCATGAGAGGGAAATCTCATTAAGTTTCGCGTGCCAACCAACCCTCGCCTCATAGGAGAAGACCAAGGATGAGGTGTGAGCGAAGGAATCTTATGCCATCTTTTCAAGCGCTGCAAGGCGCGAATGCATTTCTTTCAGTACTTCTTCCGCCAGTTTTTCCGAACAGCCGTTTACAAGGCGGATACCTTGTTCAACGAGTAATTTACGTGATTCCCTATCCGGTAAAGTAGAAGCAATATCTATAAATGCACGCAGCAAACGCAGACTCACGGCCACATCAGCTTGCGAATAGAGGCGTATTTGTTCGAATGCAGATTCCAATATACGGTCAAAACCCAGCCAGGGAACACTAAGGCGCAAGGTATTTTCAGGGTAATAAAAATCCGTTTGTGGCGCACGGTGCATAGCAAACCGGATAAGGATACTGCTAAGCTGGTCGATGCAATTAATGGCAGTACTTGGGTCATTCGATGCGGCGGAAACGGCCTTCAGTCCAATATCCACAATTTGCAAAATTCCAAATTCTATATCTTCGTCAAGGGTACGCGTTGCGCCAATGTGAAATGCTTTCTTCAACGACCTTTCCAACTCAGGTGTTAATTTACCGCTACCACTAATTCCAAGAAGCGGAATACCTGCCGGTACAAAATGCCCTACCCGTCTTACTACGTAAATAGTGATATCGTTGCTTTTGGCAATGGCAAGTAATTTATCTGTATCTATAAATAAAATATAGCCCGAAGCCTCACTTAATACAGGGGTTCCGCTTTGGTCAAGGTGTGCAGGAGGAACTGTTTTCTGAACCGGCTCATTATCCTTTCGCATTTCAGGCAAGTTCTGCATAATCATCTCTTCGGTTTCGCGGGCAATACGGTCTACCAAATGGGTAACGCTAACTGCCCGTGAAATATGAATAATGAAAAACAGCAGCCATGTAACACATAAAAAAGCCAGCACCATAGCTCCAAAAACCGTTACTACCGGGCAAAAAGCAGTTGGGAAATTCCTTGCTGCCGGCAATGAACCGAGGCAATAAAGAAACGTACCAAGAAATATGCCGAGGGTTTGTTGGGTAACCCTGTCGCGGACAAAACTTATAATGATGCGGGGCGAAAATTGCGTAGATGCAAGCGTTAACGTCATTAACAGAATGGCAAATACAATAGATACTACCGTCATCATGGCAGTTGCTATATTGCTTAGCACAAGCTGGGCCACAGCAGGGTCTTGCGTAGTTGGGAAAAGCATGGTAGGTATCCAGTGCCGCATGTTCGGATACCACTCCTCCAAGGTGGATAAATACATACCCGCAGCGCCTATTAACAAAGCAATTACCAATGGACGGATAAGAAACCCAACCCGCAAATCATTTACTATGCGGTTTATAAAAAATTTAAGCCTGAAGGGTCCTCGTCTCATTTTCAAAAATCGGTATGCACAAATGTAATGAGATTATTGGATGTGACCTGTAATTGAAATACCCCAAACAAGGTATGCCCCCCTTTTCAGCAAGGTATTATCTTTGTAATTCAAAATCTCCCCCAATGTCAGCAGAGATATGTACGCTCGATAAATTAAAACCCGGTGAATCAGGGAGCATTGTCTCGTTTAACGATGAGGAAAAAGCTCTGAAATTCATGGAGATGGGCTGCACACCGGGAGAAATTATTTTAATGGACAGTTACGCCCCGTTGGGAGACCCTGTTGCAGTAATGGTGTCCGGATATAAGTTAAGTTTACGGAAATCGGAGGCATCCTCTATAAATATTGAAAGAATTTAGATGTTCAAACGGAGAAAATTAAAAAGAGATGCATCTATGTCAACTATAAAGGTGGCCCTTATGGGTAACCCGAATAGCGGCAAGTCGACTCTATTTAATGCCCTTACCGGAATGAGCCAACAGACGGGCAACTATCCGGGCGTAACGGTAGAAAAACGCACAGGCGAAGCCATATTACGGGATGAAACCGGAAAATCCGCTTTTATATCTTTTCTCGATTTGCCGGGCACGTACAGCATATATCCGAAAAGTTTAGACGAAGAAGTATGTTATAAAGTTCTTTGCGATAATACCGACGACGACCATCCGGATGCGGTACTTGTAATAGCCGACTCGACGAATTTAAGGAGAAGTTTATTCTTAACCACGCAGGTAATCGATTTGGGTATTCCTTGCGTTCTGGTGCTTAATATGATGGATTTTGCCCGTCTGCGCGGGCTTGAAATAGATACTGCCAAACTTTCCGAATTGCTTGGAGTATCGGTTGTAGCAACTAATGCCCGCAAAAAGGTAGGTATAGAAAATTTGAAAAAGGCTATTCTGAACGAATTTCATACACCTGCTAAAACCTTTTTGGATATTGGTGAATTCGCCCCGCGTGCAATGCTGAATACGGTTATGGGCATGTTTCCCGGAGAGACCGCTTACGGGGCTTATCAAATTATAAATAACGAAACCGGTATTTCCCATTTCGAATCGATAGAATACAAGAAAAAGGAAATTAAGAAACTGATTGCCGATTACCATTTCGAAAAGCATAAAATACAATCAGAAGAAACAATAGCCCGTTACAAATCCATAAACGAGGTTATAAAAGAATGCGTAGTAATCAACGAAGAGGAAAAGAAAAAATCGGTAACCGCCCGGGTAGATAAGCTATTAACCCATAAAGTATGGGGATATGTTTTCTTTCTTATTATCTTGTTTATTATCTTTCAGGCAATCTTTTTCATTGCCAAATACCCGATGAATGCCATAGAATTCTGTTTTGTAAAAATATCTGAATTCGGGCAGAATGTATTGCCGCCGGGGGAACTGACCTCATTACTTATTAATGGTATTTTAGCCGGACTAAGCGGTATTGCCGTTTTTGTTCCGCAAATTGCGTTATTATTTGCATTTATTGCTGTGCTGGAAGATACAGGATATATGGCCCGTGTAAGTTTCCTGATGGATAAACTTATGCGTCCGCTTGGGTTGAACGGGCGTTCGGTTATCCCGCTGATGAGTGGCATGGCGTGCGCCGTTCCTGCTATTATGGGTACGCGCACCATTCAAAACTGGAAGGAGAGGGTAACCACCATTATGGTTACACCGCTAATGAGTTGCTCGGCACGTTTACCTGTTTATACCCTGCTAATTTCATTGGTAATCCCATCAACACATAATTACGGTTATTTCAATTTGCAGGGCCTTGTGCTTATGGGCCTGTATTTATTAGGTTTTGTATCCGCATTGGCAGCGGCATTTGTAATAAAACTGCTTATCAAATCGAAAGAGAAAAGCTATTTTATGATGGAGATGCCACTCTACCGCGTTCCAAAATTATCAGGCGTATTTTTAACTATTTACCAAAAATCATTCATCTTCCTTCGGGATGCCGGAAAGGTAATTGTGGCCATTTCTGTAATTTTGTGGGTAATGGCATCACACGGGCCGCCCTCCAAAATGAAAGCCGCTGAAACGGCATACAATAATGCAGATTCTGCAAAAAAATATTCACCCCAGCAAATTCAAAATTTTATTGCGGCAGGAAAATTGAAGCAATCGTATGCCGGCAATGCCGGAAGATGGATTGAACCAGCCATCAAACCGCTTGGTTTCGATTGGAAAATAGGTATTGCTTTAATTACCTCTTTTGCTGCAAGAGAAGTTTTTGTAGGCACTATGGCAACACTTTACAGCGCAGATGGAGCGGACAATAATCTTTCTATACGCGAAAAAATGTCGGCTGCCGTAAATCCGGAAACCGGTAAAAAAGAATACTCGGCAGCCACAGGCTTTTCGCTGATGCTATTTTATGCTTTTGCCATGCAGTGTATGAGTACGCTGGCGGTTGTTTACAGGGAAACAAAGAGTATTAAATGGCCGGTTATCCAGTTTTTTTATATGGGTGCGCTGGCATGGATAGCCAGTTTTTTGGTGTATACTTTTGCGAAGTAATTACAGGCGCAATTCAAATAGATTGTATATTTGAAAAACTCTATTTTCTATACCGTGCGCAACATACTATTGATTTTTCTGGCAGCTTTATTATTCGGGTCCTGCAGCCTTACCAAGCGCAGGTATATGTCCGGCTATTCGCTGGATTGGGGACATAAAACGCCTAAGACCTTTGCCAATAAAATACCCGATGCTACACGTCCGGTTATTGCACATAACCAATTGGTGAAACTGCCTACCAATAAAGTAAATCAAATTCCTGAAAACGATGAAAAATGGACGGCTCCTGCAAATATAAATACCTTAAAGACGCATGTTGTCGGCAAAGAGACATCCAACCAATCATTACCAATAACAAAAGAACCTGTTTCGTTTGCCCACACGGTAATGCCAATTGATACAAACAACCCTCATTTTTTTACAGGCGACGAGCAAGGCGACGACCATGCCCGTCATAGCCTTACATTCGGTATTCTCTCCTTAGCTATCCCTGCTTTAGCCTATATTATTCTGTTTGTTATCGCCATTTCATCGGGAGGTACATTTACCAATCCGCTAACCTATGCCATTATTATATTCCTGTTAAGTTTATTGGCAGGGTTAACGTTTTCGGTGCTTGCCTATATACAAGGGCTTATGGCTATAAAAGAAATTAATTCGAACCCCGATATTTATGAAGGAAAAGGACAAGCCGTTTGGGGAATAATCCTAGCATCTATCCTACCTGTTCTTATAGCCACTTATTTTATTATAAGGCATTAAGTATTTAACTTATAACTACTTGTTCTGAAGATTACAATTAAAAGTAACCTTTCTATGTTGCATTCGTAGGATACTTTCAACTCAGCCTATGATGAAATACAAATACCTTCTTTTAGCCTGCTTACTGTTATGCGCATCGTGCACCATTACCAAAAGAAAATACCTGCCCGGTTATACTTTCGGGCATGTGAATAAAGCGCCTAAAACAATATACAACAATCCGGTTGCCGCTTCACCTGCAAATATCAAATCTGTGTTGCCAAAAGCTTTAGCAGCTAAGGAATTTCATTCGCCGGTCAATACGATTACAGCAGAAAACCCAATTCCTGATTTTAATGATATAACCACACCAGCTGTTTATAACAAGAATTTTTCGTCAACGAAAATAGAATCTGCCACAGAATCACCTACACTTGATTTTTCAAAGCCCGGCCCCGAAATTTCAAGGGATAGCTTGCGCGCCATGGCGGCAAGGGTTTGCAAGCAAGCTAAAGCGAGCCAGCATTTAGGCATGTTTGCACTTACATTAACGCTTATTTCTTTTGCCGCTTGGGTAATTATTCAGGCTTCCATAAACGCCGGAGCTACATGGGCCACGGTTATGCTTGCCACTACAGTGGTTAGTGGAGGGGTTATTGCAGGAGGCATTTTAGCCATACTGGCCATTATTTTTGCTATTGTTGCGTTTCATAAAATACATTTGGAACAGGGCAAATACACCGGTACAGGGAAAGCTGTCGGCGGTATTATTTTTGCTATTATCCTTTTCGGAATAGTTGGACTTCTGGCTTTAAACATTCACCGATAGGAGGCTTGCACCTTATAGATTGAATCCTCGTGAAATAGTGAACCCCAGTTTAAACCCGCCTTTCAGCCAGGTATCGGTAGTGTTGGGTATGAAATTATTAGCAACCAAACCGGAGGCGTTGCTCAAATTAATTTCAAAAACGTGCCCGCCTGTGTTTAGCTCTATTCCGCAGGAAAGAGCGTTATAATAGTTGTTATATGGGTTATTGGTGCGGTAACTTGAAATGATATAATAATAGTCGGCCACAATACCCAGGGTTTTATTAAACATATACCTTCCCCCTACTCCAATAGCCGGAATATCGTTTTCATCATAAGTATTATTGTTGGTATTAATGATTTCAAGCACATGGTTGCGGTGCGATAATGTGGGCACTATTTCCAACGAAAGATGCTTATCTATCCGCGAAGCGATAATTATCTGTCCGAGATAAAAAAACCTATCAGCTATACTGCGCCTGCTTTCCGCTTCAGACGAACCATTGTACAGCGTAGTTGTATCTTCCGGGGTAATACCCCAATCAGCATTCACAGCTATCGATATGGGCGACCCGCCTATTTTCTGGTCGAGAAGCCTGTATTTCCCATATACATCTATCAACTCCTGGTCTTTACTGCGGCAAAAGCCGAGCATAAACCGTTTGGTAATTCCGAAATCAAAGCCAAATAAAACATCGGAAGCCACATCAAAACCATAAAGGGTATGAAATCCTCCATTAGAGGAAGTACCCATGCTTCCCAGCCTGTGCATAAAATAAACTTCCATAGTACCGGGAGCAACGGTAAGGGTAGTTGGAGAACTTATCAAGCGCTCATCGTTCCATGTCGGAGGAACGTTTTTTTTATGTGCCGTATCTATTTTGGTTTGGGCAAAGCACGCAATCGAAGCAATAGATAGTATAGAAAAAAGTAAAAGTCTTTTTGTCATAGGTTCTTTTTAACAACAGCTTAATCAGCCCAAATAGTATTATTTACTACCCCGTGGCAACTGTTGCAAGCCCCGGTAATAGTAGCTGCCGGCATATAACGGGTTCCGGTTTTTGAAGTGATTGCTGCATACAAACCATTACCAAAAGATATTGGAGAAGTGGTATAAAAATTACCGCTTTGGTCAACCTGCATGGTTGCTACCAGTTCGCCGCCGCCGTTTGGTTCGGAGTATAATTTCACAATTGCATTCTGAACGGTACTATCTGCCGGTATGCTATCATATGCAGTACCTCCTACCCTGAAGCAACCTGCATTGGCACCTCCATTAGGGCTATGGCAACCCATGCAGTTTCCGGTCATTTTTTTGCTTTCATGCGAATTATAGGAACTGACCAATTGTTTACTGCAACCGCTTTCTTCACATGATTCGATAATAAAAATTGAAAAAACACTTAGTACAAACCCAATTACTATTCTCCTCTTCATACTATAATTTAACAACCATTAAAAGCGAAGTTATCCCTTACTACTCATATAAGACGTGATATTCGTCAAATTGGTTGTTTCACTCGCTCAAAAGAGCAAAATACTATTCTTACAAACAACCTGTACGCCCGCCATCCACTGGCAAGTTGATACCATTGATGTAAGCAGCTTCCGGCGATGCCAGAAAAGCAACCGCATAAGCTATTTCATCGGCGCTGGCAAACCTGCCGACTGGTACTTTGCTAATCATATCTGCCTTTACCTGCTCAGGCGTTTTGCCCGACTTTTTGGAGTTATTATTTATTATTTCTTCAATTCTTACAGTTTCGGTTGAGCCGGGAAGCACATTATTAACTGTAATTCCAAAAGGGCCTAATTCGATTGCCATTGTTTTAGACCAATTGGCAACTGCTGCACGTATGGTATTAGAAACGCCCAAGCCTTTAATCGGTTCTTTAACCGAAGTGGAAATAATATTAATAATTCTCCCATATTTGTTCTTCTTCATATCAGGAACAAGAAGCTGTGTAAGGATATGGTTGCAGACCAAATGTCGTTGGAAAGTTTGGGTAAAATCTTCCACTTTAGCATTGATAATTTCCCCACCGGGAGGGCCTCCTGAATTATTTAACAAAATATGAAAACCTGCATCTCCTAAATGATGTTTGGTGGGCGATAGGTATGCTTCAACACTTTTCTTTAGTTCTTCCGGCTGGTTGAAATCAGCGACAATATAATCGTGTTTCTGATTGGCATTTGTTGGAAGTTCCGTCAAGACTTGCTTCAATGCATCTTCATTGCGTGCAACCAATGTAATACTTGCACCCTGTCCGGCAAGCACCATTGCTGAGGCCTTGCCTATGCCTTGGGTGCTTCCGCATACCATGGCGCGTTTGTTTGTTAAGTCTATCATGGTTTTTTGGTATTACTTTAACGCCTGTTTCAAATCTTCTATCAAATCATCTATATCTTCAATACCCACGCTCAATCGGATGAGCGAATCAACCACGCCCGATTTTTCACGCACTTCTTTTGGTATCGAAGCATGTGTCATAGTTGCGGGGTGACCGCTAAGGGATTCAACTCCGCCTAACGATTCAGCCAATGAAAACACTTTAAATTTGGAAAGTACACGGTGGGCTTCTTTAATATCATCCTTCTTAAGTGTGAAGGACATCATACCACCAAAGCCACGCATTTGCGCTTTTGCCACTTTATGGTTTTTGTGGGAAGGTATTCCGGGGTAATAAACCTTATCTACTTTAGGGTGAGATTGCAGGTATTTGCAGACTTTTGCCGCATTCTCACAATGCCTGTCCATACGTATATGCAGGGTTTTAATGCCGCGCAAAACGAGGAAACAATCATGGGGCGAAGGAATAGCCCCGCAACTGTTTTGTATAAAATGCAATTGTTCCGAAAGGACGTCATCATTGCAAACTATTGCACCCATAATTACATCGGAATGTCCGCCTAAATATTTGGTAACGGAATGGGTAACGATGTCAGCACCCAATTTTAAAGGGGTTTGCAGGTATGGCGTTGCGAAGGTATTATCTACTGCTACAAGTATTTTATTCTTTTTAGCTAACGCAGAGATCGCGTTAATATCAATAATATTCAACATCGGATTGGTAGGGGTTTCAATCCAAATGAGTTTGGTATTCTTATTGATGTGCTTTGCCACTTCCTTTGGGTCGGACATAGGAATAAAGTGAAACTTGATTCCATAATTGGCAAATATTTTAGTGAACATACGGAAGGAACCTCCATATAAATCATTGGTGGAGATAACTTCGTCGCCAGGCTTTAAGAGTTTAGCAACACAATCTTCCGCTGCCATTCCGCTGCTGAAACAAAGTCCGTGTTTACCCTCTTCAAGGGCTGCAAGGTTTTTCTCCAAAGCTTCACGTGTAGGGTTGTGGGTACGGGAATATTCAAACCCTTTATGCATGCCCGGTGCGGCTTGAACGTAGGTTGAAGTTTGAAAAATAGGAGTCATTATTGCTCCAGTTGAAGGGTCAGGCTCCTGACCGGCATGTATGGCTTTGGTGGCAAATTTCATAGTGTAATCGTATATTTTTGGCTCAAAGATAGCATCAATAGTTATGAGTTATAAGTTATGCGTTATAAATTATCTTTCGAGTGTTAAAAAGTTCGTAGTTTAGTGACATATTTTCAACCCATATCTATGAAAGGAATTATTCTCGCAGGCGGTTCAGGAACCCGATTACACCCTCTTACATTGGCTCTTAGCAAGCAGTTGATGCCCATTTATGACAAGCCTATGATTTATTACCCGTTGTCTGTGTTAATGATGACAGGCATTAAGGAAATACTTATTATCTCAACTCCTCATGATTTACCGGGATTTAAAAGACTGTTGGGTGATGGAAAATCTTTAGGATGCAGTTTTGAATATGCTGAACAGCAAGTGCCGAATGGATTGGCACAGGCATTTGTAATTGGCGAAAAGTTCATAGGCAAAGAAAAAGTGGCATTGGTTTTGGGTGATAACATTTTTTATGGCGGCGGCTTGGGAAGGCTCCTGCAATCCAATCATAACCCTGATGGCGGTATTATTTATGCCTACCACGTTTCAGACCCGGAACGTTATGGCGTTGCTGAATTTGATGCCAATAACAAAGTGATATCCATTGAAGAAAAACCTGCGAAGCCTAAATCAAACTATGCTGTGCCGGGATTATACTTCTATGATAATACAGTTGTGGAAATTGCCAAAAACCTTAAGCCAAGTGCCCGTGGCGAATATGAAATTACCGATGTAAATAAAGAGTACCTGAAAATGGGCAAACTGAAAGTAAGCGTGCTTGACAGGGGCACTGCATGGCTTGATACAGGCACCTTTGCATCATTAATGCAGGCGAGCCAGTTTGTGCAGGTTATTGAAGAACGACAGGGTTTGAAAATAGGCTGTATTGAAGAAGTGGCCTACCGCATGGGATATATCGATAAAACCCAACTAAAAAAACTGGCTGAACCATTATTAAAGAGCGGGTATGGAAGCTACCTTATGAATATTGAAGACTATTAACGCATCCCTTTTTAAATGGCAATTTCCCCCCATAAAATATCCATTAAAAAAGCAATAATCTCTATTTTATTGGCAGTACTTCCATTTGTGATTTCTGCCCAGCAAAAAACCATTATTACGGGGAAGGTGTATGACGCTACCACAAGGGAACCGCTCCCATTTGTAAATCTCCTATTAAAGAATACAACAGTTGGTACAACTACCGACATTGACGGCGCCTATAAACTGGAAACAGAAACTTCTTCTGATTCCATAATGGTATCATACATTGGTTATGATATGACTATTAAGCCAATTGTAAATCATAAAACCCAAACAATTAATTTTTTCCTTCAATCGCAATCTCAGAACCTGGGCGAAGTGGTGGTTCATCCGGGTGAAAATCCTGCGTGGCGTATACTGCGAAAAATGGTGGAACATAAACCTGACAATGACCCCGGGAAGCTGGAATCGTATCAGTTTGAAGCCTATAATAAGCTGGAGTTTGATTTGAATAATATTCCCAAAAAATATGAAAAGAAAAAGGTATTGAAGCCTGTCAATTTTATCTTCAACTATATAGACAGCTCCAATGTTAAAGAGAAACCTTACCTGCCCACATTCATTACCGAATCTGTTTCCGATATTTATTACCGCAGCAACCCTTCCGATAAAAAGGAAATAATTAAAGCTACCAAGTTCTCAGGCTTTCAAAACCCAAGCATATCGCATTATACAGGCGACATGTACCAGGATATCGACATTTACAAAAACAGTTCGCTCATTTTCGGACAGGAATTTGTAAGCCCCTTGTCTAATAGCTGGAACGGGTATTATAAATATTATTTAATCGACAGCATGTATATCAACGGGCACCATTGCTACCAGATTCAGTTTAAGCCAAAACACCTTTCCGAGTTTGCTTTTTATGGCAATATGTGGATTGCCGACACCACCTTCGCGCTGATGCGCATTGAAATGACCGTTGCAAAAGATGCCAACCTGAATTATGTGCAGGATTTTAGTGTGGTGCAGGAATATGCATACGTAGATAATAAATACTGGATGCTCAGTAAAAACAAACTTGTTGTTGAATTTGGTTTGAGCGCAAAAGGGCTTGGGTTGTATGGAAGAAAGACTACACTCTATGACAACTTCGTTATAAACAAACCCAAAACGGAAGACGGTTTTTATAATCCAATAAAAAAAACGATTGTGGAGGACAGCGCCAACCGCCGCTCGCTGCATTATTGGGATTCCATAAGGCAGGAACCTTTATCAAAGAATGAAAAGAGTATTTATGCAATGGTCGATACCTTCCAAACATTGCCGGTTTATCATCATGCTTTAAACACCATTACCCTTATTGCCACAGGATATAAAACATTGGGCGATTTTGAAATAGGCCCTATTACCGATTTTTATAGCCACAATCCGGTGGAAGGCGACCGATTCCGTTTTGGAGGGCGCACCAGCAACAACTTTAGCAAGTGGTATGAACTGAGCGGCTATTTAGCGTATGGCTTAAAAGACCGGAAAACAAAATACGATATAGGCTATAAAGCGTTTATTACAAAAGAACCCTGGCAACAGATTTCGGTGCAATATAATGATGATGTAAGGGTATTGGGGCGTTCAGAGCGGCTTTTCAGCCAGGACAATATTTTAACCAGCCTGCTTTCCCGAGAGCCGATGACAAACCTTACAGAAATAAAAGAAACTAAATTGACTTACGACAGGGATATTTTTTCAGGCCTTAATTTTAAATTCTCGTTTGTCAATAAAATTTTCATACCTACCGAGGGAATTGGGTATTCTGTATTTGACGGCCCAGCCGATATAGACACAAAAACATCCATTTACGACCCCGAATTACAGGTGAATATGAACTTGTCCTTCAATCAAAAATACGTGATTTATTCGGTTACAAGAAAATCGTTAGGCACTAAATACCCGATTTTGCTGGTTCGCTATACCAAAGGCCTGCAGGGCATTTTTAACGGAGATTACAAGTATCAAAAATTGGTAGCCGGCATCAGTTATGTACTCCATATTAACCCGATTGGAAGAACAAACCTGAATGTGGAATCTGGCAAAATATGGGGCAATGTTCCATACCTTGAAATGTTTTTACCGCCTGGAAATGAAACCTACGTGTATGACAGAGCCTCCTATAATTTAATGAATTATTACGAATTTGTCAGCGACGAATATATTGCAGTTACAGCCGAGCACCATTTTGAAGGGTTATTCCTGAACAGGATTCCGCTAATGCGCAAATTAAAGTGGCGGGAAGTTGCTACCTACC
This sequence comes from uncultured Bacteroidota bacterium, assembly GCA_903916255.1. Classification (GTDB taxonomy): domain Bacteria; phylum Bacteroidota; class Bacteroidia; order JABEUT01; family JABEUT01; genus JABEUT01. The sequence continues at coordinate 4,324 of CAIWVW010000090.1, read as the reverse complement.
GATGCCTTGTGGGAAGCGTTAATCCGGTGAATGAACAAACCGTGCTGTTTCCGGCCAATATGTACGGACTTACCAATAGGCCCTATTCGGAAACAGGGGTAGGCATCGAAAACATTTTTAACATTATTCGTGTAGATGCTCTGTGGAGGCTTTCGTATCTTAGCCATCCCAATGTTTCAAAATTTGCCCTAATGGGCTCATTTGAATTTACTTTTTAAGAATGATTTTACGTACTTCGCAACTCATAAAAAAATATAAGCGCAGAACCGTTGTAAACAATGTTTCCGTAGAAGTTAAAAAAGGAGAAATTGTGGGTTTGCTCGGGCCGAATGGCGCCGGAAAAACCACCACGTTCTATATGATTGTCGGCCTTGTAAAACCCAACGAAGGCGATATTTTCCTGGACGATACCCCTATTACCGCACAGCCGATGTATAAAAGGGCAACTATGGGTATATCATACTTGCCTCAGGAGGCTTCCATATTCCGCAAACTGAGCGTACAGGATAATTTAAAGCTGGTGCTCGAAATGACTTCGCTTTCAAAAGAAGACCAAAAAAGAAAAGTGGAATCACTGTTGGAAGAATTCGGGTTAGGACATATCCGCGATGCGCGCGGCGATGTGCTTTCAGGAGGAGAGAGAAGAAGAACTGAAATAGCGCGTTGTCTGGCTGTAAACCCGTCATTTATATTATTAGATGAACCATTCGCAGGTATCGACCCCATTGCGGTGGAGGATATTCAGAAGATAGTTCGGGACTTGAAAAGAAAAAATATCGGCATACTTATTACCGACCATAACGTACACGAAACCCTCTCTATTTGCGACCGCTCTTATTTGCTATATGAGGGAAGAATATTGAAAGCCGGAACTACCGAAGAATTGGCCAATGACCCTGAAGCCCGCAAATTATATTTGGGTGAAAACTTTGAGTTGAGACCATAACTAACATGCCAAAATTCCCATCGCAATATGAAGTAGCTTTTTCAGAAGCCTTTGAAAAGCTCAATGCAGCGCAGAAAGAAGCTGTCGAGAATATTGAAGGGCCTGTGCTTGTTATTGCAGGGCCGGGAACAGGAAAGACACAAATACTTGCTACACGTATTGGCAAAATATTGCAACAAACCGATACTCCTGCCCACGGAATACTGTGCCTCACCTATACCGATACCGGACGGGTTGAAATGCGCAACCGCCTGTTTAGCCTTATTGGGCCTGCGGCCTACAGGGTTAATATACATACATTTCACTCTTTTTGTAATGAGGTTATTCAGGACAACCTAACTTATTTTGGAAGGCAGAATTTAGAAGCCATTTCCGAATTGGAGGAAATAGAACTATTCAAAGAATTACTGAATAATGTAGCGACAGATAGCCTTTTGAAGAAATTTAAAGGCGATGTAAACTATGAAATTCCAAAGGTAAAAAGCCTTTTCTCCTTAATAAAAAAAGAAGCCTGGAGTTTGGATTTTTTGAATGAAAAGATTGATGCTTATATAGCTGAACTGCCAACCAAAGACGGTTTCTTTTACAAACGCAACTACAAACAATTTAAAGCCGGAGAACCCAATCAAGACAGGATAAAGGATGAAACCGAATACATGGAAAAAGTCCGCGAAGCGGTGAATCTTTACCCGAAGTATGAAGAGATGATGCGCGAAAGAGGGCGCTACACTTTTGATGATATGATATTGTGGGTGCTTAAAGCATTTAAAGAAAACACCAATATCCTTCTCAATTACCAGGAGAGGTTTTTATATTTTCTGGTAGATGAATTTCAGGATACAAGCGGCTCGCAAAAACAATTATTACAACATCTGATTGATTATTGGGAAACACCCAACGTGTTTGTTGTTGGCGATGATGACCAATCTATTTTTTCATTTCAGGATGCGAATGTGAAGAACATACGCGAGTTTGCTGCCGAATATTCCAATGGCTTGCTGAAAGTGGTGTTGGTAGAGAATTACCGTTCTACACAAAACATATTAGATTCTGCAAGAATACTTATTGAACATAACAAGGAGCGGTTAATAAAAGATGATTCTAAAAACTTAGTTGCATCAAGGATTAGTTTAAAGGATTTGAATATTCCGCTGCAAATAATCGAATATCCCAATCCTGCGAATGAAGCAATTTGTATTGCAGATAAGATTGAGCATTTAATTTCCAACGAGAAAGTAAAACCGACCGAGATAGCTGTTATTTACCGCAACCATAAGCAGGTGGAGGACTTATCTGATTATTTAGAGAAGAAAAATATCGGTGTTAATATGAAACGTAGCGTCAACTTATTGGAGTTGCCATTCGTTCATAAAATAATAACCCTGCTGGAATATATTGCCGCTGAAATTGACGTGGCATATAGCGGTGATGAAATGCTTTTCCAGATTTTACATTTCGATTTCTTTAATATTCCGGCTATTGAAATTGCTAAAATAAGTCTGAAGGTTGCACAATTTAACTACGGTAATAGAAACGAAAGGACCTCCATGAGGCGCGCAATCAGTGAAGATGGAGTTTCTGCAAAACCCGACTTATTCAGCACTGATGAAGTTAGTGAAATAAAACGGGTTAGCAATATTCTGGAAGAATTAATCAAAGCCTCATCCAACCTTACATTGCAGGGTTTCTTTGAAGTGCTGATTCGTGAATCAGGGATTTTGGGATATATCCGGAAATCACCGGAAAAGCATTGGCTTATGCAGGTAATAACCGGACTGTTTGATTTTATAAAAGCAGAAACACACAAGGAGCCTGCCCTAACTCTCCAGCGTTTGCTCGACATGATTGAAACCATGAAGAACAACCGACTCCGTTTAAATTTAACAAAGGTATCTTCTTCTGCCGATGGCGTAAACCTTGTAACAGCGCATGGTTCCAAGGGGACGGAATATGAATATGTATTTTTAATCGGTTGTAATAAAAATACTTGGGATGATAAAAAGTCATCTTCCATGTTCGAGTTCCGAATGCCGGATAACCTTTCGGAAGAAAAATATGAAGTGGACGAATTGGAAGAAGCAAGAAGATTGTTTTATGTAGCCATGACAAGAGCTAAAACCCATTTGGCTATTTCGTATTCTGTAATGGATAATGAAAATAAAAACAAAGTATTGGAGCGTTCTGCTTTTGTAGGAGAAATTATTGAAGGTTCCGGTATAAACGAAACAAAAGAAAAGGCGGAAGAAAGTACGGTTACTGAATATTTGGAAATGCAATATACCGCTAAAGCCTCGCCACAAATAGAACTGGTTGATAAAAGCTATCTGGATTCATTACTACAGAATTATTCTTTAAGCGTAACCCACTTGAATAATTATCTGGATTGCCCCGTTAAGTTTTATTATCAGAATCTGATTAGAGTGCCGGCAGCAAAAGGAGAATCTATGGCCTTTGGTAGCGCTGTCCATTCTACGTTACAGGCTTTGTTTGAAAAGATGCGCGCCAATAACAATAACTTCCCGCCGAAAGAAGTAATGATGGAAGATTTCGAACGGTATATGCGCCGTAACCGCGAATCATTTACCAAAGAACAGTACAACCGCAAAATGGAATACGGCGGTAAAATACTCCCTGCCTATTATGACTATTACATTAATAAGTGGAACAAGATTGTAATACTCGAAAAAAATATCCGAAATGTAGAGGTGGAAGGTGTACCGCTAAACGGTAAGTTGGATAAGCTGGAATTTGATGGAAAGAAAGTAAATGTGGTTGATTATAAAACCGGCCGTTACGAAAATGCCAAAAAGAAACTGAAAGGCCCTATTGGGGATGATAAAATTGGTGGCGATTATTGGAGACAAGCGGTTTTTTACAAGATTCTGCTCGACAATCAAAAATACAATGATTGGGATGCGGTGAGTTCCGAGTTTGATTTTATTGAGCCTGTGAAAGATGAATATAAAACCGAAAAAATCATCATTACGAAAGAGGATATAGCCATTGTATTAAATCAGATTACTGATACCTGGGAAAAGATACAAAACCATGAATTTAGCCAAGGGTGTGGAAAACCCGATTGTCAGTGGTGCAACTTTGTGAAGGAAAACCACATGCATGTAGCGTTACACGAAATTGCCGATGAGGAATAGACTCTCCAACTCCTAAATTCTTGCTATTTTTACAGTACTTTAAAAAAATGGCTCTGTAGTACAACGCCCGCCCGGATGAACCGTTCGGACGGGGATAGTATGGGAGTTTCCGGAACTTCTGATCGAGGTTCGATTCCCTCTTCAACTAATTCTTGCTATTTTTGGCATTCTTTAAAAAATTGGCTCTGTAGTACAACGGATAGTATGGGAGTTTCCGGAACTTCTG
>CAIWVW010000089.1 GCA_903916255.1 uncultured Bacteroidota bacterium | reverse complement strand
TTGAACGAAGGCGATTTCATCGGAGATTATATATTGGATAACCCGAAAGAAACCACCTTGGAAATATTTAATCGTGCCATTAAAGGTGAATATATTCAGTATGAAACCAGTTACATGCGAAAAGACGGCAGCATTTGCTGGCATTCGCGCAAACTGTCTCCCGTAAAAGACGGCGGCAACGGAACTATGGGAGTAGTATTAAGCATGCGCGACATAACGTCTGCCAAGCTGGCCGAACTGGAACGTGAAAAAATGACAACGGATATTGCCGACCGGAATAAAAACCTGGAACAGTTCGCTTATATAGTTTCGCATAACCTGCGCGCACCTGTAGCCAATATTATGGCTATTGTGGATGCTGTGGAAAGTTGCAAGCTTTCGCCCAATGAACGGGACGAGATGCTGGATGGGCTATCGGGCAGCGTACAAAAACTGGACAATGTGATAATGGACCTGAACCAGATATTACATACTAAGAGCCACCTGAATGAACAAAAAGAAAAAATATATTTCTCAAACCTTATTGATGAAATAAAAATACAAGTCCGCCCCCTCGTTAAGAAGCAAAACGTGAAAATTGTTACCAATTTTAATGCCGCAGATGAGCTTTTCACCATTAAAAGCTACCTCTACAGCATTTTCTACCATCTCATTTCAAACAGCATAAAATTCCAGAAACCGGGCGTAGTGCCGGTTATTGAAATAAGCAGCAAGAAACCGGGTGAAAAAATTGTACTAACATTTAAAGACAATGGACTTGGCATTGACCTGCCCAAAATGAAAGACCATGTATTTGGCCTTTATAAGCGCTTTCATACCCATGTTGAAGGTAAAGGAACCGGCCTTTACATGTGCAAGGTTCAGGTGGAAGCGCTGGGAGGAAAAATTAATTTAAAAAGCAAAGTAAATGAAGGCACAACCGTTACCATCGAATTTCCTGTCCGATAATTTTTTCAGCGCTATGGATATGAACCAGCCATCCTTCCAGTATGTAATTATTGATGATGATACAATAAATAATATGGTATGCAAGGCTGCCATTAAAGCTGCTACAGGCGGCACTTTGGCAGTATGTTTCAATAACCCGGCTGAAGCGTTGAAATACTTTGAAGATGTTTACCTGGCTTTAAAAAAAGAACATCAAACCGTTTTATTTCTCGATTTGAATATGCCGGAAATGACCGGATGGGAATGGTTGGAGAAATTCAACGATTTTCCGGATAAGCTAAAGGAAAAAGTAATTATTTATATTTTATCTTCCTCTGTCAACCCGAGCGATATTGACCTGGCCCATGCCAACAAACTGGTGAAAGACTATGTAGTGAAACCGCTTACTAAAGCTAAAGTTACCGAATTGATAGAAGATTTAAAACCCACACAATTTGTAGCATTAAAAGTAGTATAACACCAATGAAGACAAGGAAAATGCAGCTTCAATTAAAAGATAATGATGGAAACCTCGTTCGTAAAAAAACACAAAATATAACAGGTCGCGGATAGAGGTAAAACAGAGGATGGCGGGAGGAATCAAGTTCCTCCCGGCCCACCCTCCTCGTTAAAGGAAGCAATACAAATATAGTGCATTTTCATTAAATAGTACCTGCTTTAATTAAAATTTAACACAAATCGGGCTGGAAACCCTATGGTTTCTCATAAAAAAAATTTGAGGTATCCCTCCATTTTTTCAAAATTATGGTCAAAAATTAGTTTGGCAGCCATATTTTATAAGTTTCCTATCTTGCATTTTTTAACACCCACAGGTAATTAATTTAAACAGGCTTGTCATTTCTTCAAAATATCCGTATTAAACTAGGCGAGTATATGTTGCAAAAACAACATAAAACTGTTGTGCGTTCACGGGCCATAATGAATATTGACAGCGCCAGCTATATTGGCATACTTTACTGCGCCGATAACCCGGATGATGTGGAATTCATGAAAAAGTATGTTCATACCCTTCGCAATATGGGCAAACAGGTAAAATCGCTTGGTTTTATACATGTAAAAGAACTGCCGCTGGGCCTGAATGGTTCTATGATGCACCAGTATTATGCACTCAAGGAATTAAACTGGTATATGAAACCTTCATCGCAATTCATAAATACCTTTGTAAATGATGAGTTTGATATACTCATGGATTTTGGATTGCCTGCACAATTACCCATAATCTTTATCAGCTCAATGTCAAAGGCTAAATGTAAAGTAGGCAGGTATATGGAAAAATATACAGAACTTTACGACGTTATGCTTGAAATAGATGAAACCCGAAAATTGGATTATGCAGTAGATACTACACATAATTATATGATGTTACTTAATAAAAAAGCACAGTAAAATAAAAAATTGTAAATGGTGAATTGTGAATGATAAATGATTTGAAAAAACTATTGTATTTGTTCTTCCTTTAGAATTTGCAACTTACAATTCACAATTTAATTTTAGATATATTATATGGACAATAAAGAAAACCTTCCTGCACACCTGAAACAGGAAGTAGACGAAGCGCAGAAAGAAGCCATTGCAAGGATGGAGATAGAATACGACCTCCGCAACGAAACAAAATATAAAGAGTTTTTTTCCGGTTATCATCCCGATGATGTGGAAGAGTTTATAAAAGCCTATTCCGGAAGAAAAATTACTTGGATTAACTGGGGCAAGTTTTATTATGAACATAATGAAGACCATCAGTTGCGTTTTTATAACCAGGCCCAGTCCTGTTTATGGCAAATACAGCAAAAAAAACTTTTCAACCTGCAATGCCAGTGGAGAGCAGAGAAAATAAAAATACCGGGGATTGTAACCACCATCGATTTCAGGTATTGGGAAAACAACATAAAGCAATGTTCCTTTATCCCTCCCATTACCCAATGGGAATTTGAATTGTACCTGGAATACCTGCAAAGCGAAGAAGTGGAAATAGACCCTGCTGAATCGGATTTTGAATTCGAGTGGCAGGATTACCTCCGGTTTTCGGAAGATTATGCCACAGTGGGCGATGATGATACCGAACTTATCATTCCGCTCTGGTATCAATTTTACGATAACCGAATGGGCACCGATTCTTTAATGTCGCTTCCGGATATGCGTGGCGACAAAGAAAGCAAGTATTTGAAAACATTTTACGAGCATACCAACAAAACCATGCCCGATGAGAAAAGTGATGTATTAAAATCTGAAAAGAAAGAGAGTGATTACCTTTCCGTATATAATCCGAGCATAATCGAAAAATTTGTGCGCACCTACGAAGACAAAGAAATATTGAGGTATTTTCTTTCGTATGAAAAAAGCCACAAACCTATGGAGTTTGCTGATGAACTGGCAGAAATTGCTTTTAAGGAATTGCGGGAACTGAGCGAAGAAATTCCGATAAAATCATCGCCCGACTGGAGAGAAGCGCTGATAGATGCATGGGAAGATTACCGCCGCAAGCAAATCACAAAACTTCTTCCATTGGTATATGAAGATTATTTGCAAAAGCAGGAATTAGGCATTTCCTATCAATCGGAAGACACCAAAGAAATAGCTCAGGAAATGGAAGAATGGAGAACCGCCATAGTAAAAGGCAGGGAACTGCTGCTTGAACCACCCGATTTTAACTTTTAAACGTGCCGACGACTATACATAAACTGGACGGAGAAACCCTCCCGGTAATGGAGTGTTTTTACAGCATACAGGGGGAAGGGATGCATACCGGAAAAGCTGCCTACTTTATACGGCTTGCAGGCTGCAATGTGGGCTGTCATTGGTGCGACGTAAAAGAAAGCTGGGACAAAAACAAACATCCTTTAGTAGAGATTGAACAGCTGGTTAAAGATGCTAAACTATCCGGTGCACCCATTGTAATAATTACCGGCGGCGAACCAACCATGTATCCATTGCAAAAGCTTACCAAATCTTTAAAAAAAGAAGGGCTTGCCGTTCATTTGGAAACATCAGGCTCTTATATAATTGACGGTGAATTCGACTGGATATGCCTTTCGCCGAAAAAACTGAAACCGCCATTAAAAGAATCGTTGCAAAAAGCCGATGAGTTGAAAGTTGTTATCTATAATAAGGACGATTTTAAGTGGGCCGTTCAAAATGCAGCAGGCGTAACTGAAAAATGCATTCTGTTTTTGCAGCCTGAATGGAGCAAAGCAACAATTGCAATGCCTTGGATTACAGAACATATAAAACATATACCCAAGTGGCGGATTTCGCTGCAAACGCATAAATACTTAAATATCCGCTAAAAAATTATTCTATTTTTTACACTCGGATTAGATTATATTCTATATTTGACACCCTAAACCCAAAAAAACAATGAAAAAACTACTCTTAGGCGCAATAGTTGTACTTGGCTCAATCCTGAGTACAAATGCGCAAACAACCATTCTGGCGCAGCCGTTTGGAACAAGTACACAACCGGCCGGATGGAACATAAATGTTCCTGCGGTTGCAGCTGATAATTGGAAATTTGCCAATGCATATGGCACCAACATGGCAAACTATGTACCAAACCAAGGATATTGCACCTTTGTGGATGATTGGGATAATAACCCATCTCAAACCACTCCAAACTGGGATACTTTGAAAGGCCCTTCCATGAACTGCTCATCTTACACCAAAGTTTTCATTTCTTTAAACTATATGTTTTGGCAAGATGACGGTAATGAAACCGGAACAATTGCAATCTCTACCAATGGTGGAGCAACATGGACCACTGCAATTAGCTTCCCTAACACTGGCGGTGGATGGGTAAATGGCGCTATTTATGACATTTCTACCTGGGCTGCCAGTCAAGCTAATGTTATGGTTGCCTTTACTTATTATGATGGATTTGCAACCGCTACCAATGGATATGTTGCTGTTGGAATGTGCGTTCAAAATGTTACCGTTTACTCACCTGCTGACTATGATGTACAAGTTGCAACCCAAAATCTGCCTCCGTTAATGCAGGTTGGTACAGCTTATACATTCTCAGGAACAGCTGATAACCTAGGCGGAACCACAGTTACCTCAATGCAAATGAACTATTCGGCAAATGGAGGCCCTGTTGTATCACAAACTGTTTCTCCTTCCGGATTTAGCAGCTTAACCGCTACCAACTGGTCAATGAACACTTCACCATTTACTCCTCTTTCTGCAGGTACTTATACCGTTAAATATTGGGCTAATCCTTTGAACGGAAGCAATACTAACGTAAATACCGATACATTGGTAGCTACATTTTGGGCCGTTGATTCAGTAAAACCAAGAGTTTCAGTTCTTGAAGAATTTACCGGACAATCCTGCGTATTCTGTATGCTTGCAGCTCCAAACTGTGATTCAGTATATGACAACAATGCAAACTATACCAGCATGGTAAGGTATCACGTTCCTATCCCTGCCAGAGATTTTATGTATGATGCTACTACCACATGGGTTAACCCAAGGGAAACCTATTATTCTGTGGATGCAGCCCCTGAAGCTTGGTTAGATGGAACCTCTATCAACCCAAGTGCATACCAAAATCCTCCGGCAAATGAAATCTATTCCTCTACAACTGTTCAAGCTGACGATGCAATTGGTTCACCAATGAAGATTGATATCACCAAATCTCAATTTGATGCTGCTACCGATAGTTTCATGGTAACTGCCAATATCACCTCTTATGCAACTTTTGCTGCAGGTTTAACAGCTCAGGTTGCATTGACCATTGACTCCATCACCTACAAACAGGATTTAAGCATGGATGACCCTCAAATTTCTTTTGCTCCTCCGGTTGGAACAGGCGCTTCAGGATATTCTTACACCAACTGTCCTGATTATTTTTATGACTTCGTACTTAAGTTTACCCACGTAGTAGAAGCTATGTTGCCAAGTTCAAGCGGCACCACATTAGCAGCCTTTACTCCCGGTCAAACCCAAACCATAAACCTTAAGTGGAAGAAAAACCACCCATGGGGTTTATATGATAAAGGTGCTGCAAGAGACAGTGATTATTATGATTCTTCATCTACCGGTCAGTTTGTTGTTTTTGTACAAACTAACAGTGCTCTTACAGCCGATGGAATTCCTGCTAAATATATTTTCCAATCTGCACACGCCCCTATAACCGGCATTACCACTGTTGGAATGCAGGAAATTTCGAACGGCGTTTATTTTGAAATGTATCCTAACCCTACAACAGGCAACACCAACCTTGCATTTAAACTTGACAAGGAACAAAATGTAACTGTTGACTTGTTTAACATGTTAGGCGAAAAGATTTCAACTATTAACGAAGGAAGCATGTCGGCTGGAAGCCACACCCTTATGATTAATGGTTCTTCGCTCCAAAATGGAGTGTACTTTGTTAGGTTCAATTCTGACAATGCAACTACCACTCAAAAGTTAATTATTCAACATTAATCGCTTTAGTTCTTAATTAAAAAGCCCCCGACATTTACTTGTCGGGGGCTTTTTATTTTAAAAAATCAGTCCGCTTTATCATGGCTTTTCCTATATTTGCATTACCAACCATATTATATTATGAAAAAAATTCTATCCTTAGCAATCTTTTGTATCGCATTCACTGCCATTTCATTCGGACAGCAACAATTTAAAATTGTTCATCAGGGTGATACCAATGCATTCAACAATGATACTGTCTCGGTTTATGGAAACGCAACCCAAGAAATGTCGATAACCTTTAATGTAGTTAATACAGGAATAGATTCAGTTAGTGTTTACTTAAGGCGCGATTCGATTTCCACTGTGCCGAAATTCGATTCAAACAATACATTTTGCTGGGTATTATGTTTCAGTCTTGGAGATACCAATAACGTTTCCGCTTACTCACAAACCCTCAACAAATGGAATACTCCCGGTGATACTTCGAGCGCTTCATTCATAGGTTATTATAAAGCACTGGGGCATTTAGGCGCTTCTTACATAAGGTATACTTTTTTTGCTGCCCGGAATCACAATGATTCTTCTTGGGTAATGGTAAAATATATCGCAACTCCCGCTGGTACTCAATCTTTATCGGGCAATACAATTAATTTTTCCGCCTATCCAAACCCTGCTTCACACGCTGTAAATTTTACATACAATTTGGTTAGCGGCTCAACTGCTGCCAATTTAAAAATATATAATTTGCTGGGCGAATGTGTTCAAACACTTCCGTTAAACACAGCAAAAAACAAAACCACTGTTGATGTGCAGTCTATTCCTGCAGGGGTATATGTTTGCGAAATTGAAGCCAACGGCTACCAATCAAGTTACAAGAAATTGGTGGTAACACATTAATTGCTATTTTACTATTTAAAAGTCCTGTCTAACAATCAGGACTTTTTTCATGCCCGCTTCATTAATATTTTCATACATTTGAATCCCTATTAATAATTCCACCTTATGAAGAAACTAATCGTCCTCTTTTCACTTTTTGCTTTTCACTTTTCACTTATCAGCGCTCAAAGCCTTTTAAATTCAAAGGTTCCTGCCACCCAGATAAAAACAATAAATGGAGCCACAGTCAACTCTTCTACATTCACTAATAACGGGAAGCCAATTATTATTGACTTTTGGGCCACCTGGTGTAAACCTTGCATTGCAGAACTGGATGCCCTGAACGATGAATATGCCGATTGGAAGAAAGAAACAGGCGTAAAAATTATTACCATCTCGGTAGATGATTCCCGCACAATGGGAAGGGTACAATCATTTGTCCGCGAAAAAGGATGGGAATATGATGTATATCTCGACCCTAACCAGGATTTGCAACATGCCATGGAAGTTATTAATCCTCCTTGTACCTTTGTATTAGACGGAAGCGGTAAAATTGTATATATCCATAACTCCTACTATGAAGGAGATGAAAAAAAACTGCACGAAGCCTTATTGAAAGCGGCAGGTAAAAAATAACGATAGTTGATAAAGTCTATAGAGTTTGTAAAGTTCATAAAGTAACCTGCTTAAATTTTACCCGAATTGAAAAGTATACTTCTTTCATCAGTTCTACTTCTTTCCTCCGCATTTTATTCAAATGCCCAGATATTAAGCGGGGAAGGCCAAATACATGGCAGCATTGAAATAGATGCCCAATATTATAAACCCGATTCACTTATAGGTGCTCCTCCTGTTCCACAAAAAATGCTGATGAACACTTACGACCAGTTGGACTATACCAATGGAAAAATTTCTGCCGGAATACGTTATGAAGCCTATGATGATGCTTTGGTTGGATATAGCCCCCTGTATAATGGCAGTGGCTTCCCATACAAGTATGTCGATTATAAACAGGATAATATGGAAGTTACAGTTGGTAATTTCTACGAGCAATTTGGCAGCGGCATGATACTGCGCGCTTATTGGCAACCCCAACTTGGAATAGATAATTCGTTTAACGGCGTTAGAGTAAAATTTAGCCCTGCAAAAGGTATTTACTTAAAAGGGCTGGTTGGCGACCAACGCTATTATTGGACCGAAGGAGCAGGATTGGTAAGAGGAATTGACGGGGAAATAAACCTGAATGAACTGGATTCTGCCCTCGCGAATAAAAAAACAAAAATTATTATTGGCGGAAGTTTTGTAAGTAAATATCAGGCAGCTAACGACCCGACCTATAATTTTCCTGAAAATGTGGGCGCAAGCGCAGGAAGGTTAAGTATTATAAACGGAGGATTTTCTTTTTATGCGGAAGGAGCCTATAAAATAAATGACCCTGATGCTATTAATAATGATATTTTTAAATCTGGCAATGGAGTAATTGTCAGAACAGGCTATTCTCAAAAAGGATTTTCTTTTATGCTGAGCGGAGAGCGCATAGATAATATGAGTTTTAAATCGGACCGTACTGCTACCCAAAATGATTTAGCCATTAATTATCTGCCTGCATTGCCAAGAGATGAAACATATCAGTTAGCGGCATTTTACCCTTACAACACGCAGCCGAACGGCGAACAAGGCTTTGATGCCGAAGTAAAATATAAACTGCCAAAAGGAAGTTTATTCGGAGGGAAATATGGAACTGATTTAGACTTGGAATATTCTGCCATTCGTTCCCTGGATACTGTAAACCTGAATGATGTGGCTACCAGCGACCAAGGCTACTCCACCAAACTCGCCAATATGGGGCAAACAAATTACTTTCAGGAAATGACCTTTGAAATCCAGCATAAGTTTTCGCCCAGTTTCCGCCTGATAGCCCAATACGATTATGAATACTATAATAAAACGGTAGTTCAGGATGAAGTAGCGCCCAATATTATTTCGAATGTTGGCGTGCTGGACGGGTACTATACATTCTCCTCTTCCCACAACACCCTGCACATGGAATTACAAGGCTTGCAAACCTTGCAGGACCAAGGTAACTGGGCATTTGGGCTGGTAGAATATAATTTTGGCTCCGATTGGTTTTTAGGCGCGCTTGATGAATATAACTATGGCGACCCCGACCCATCATTGCGCATCCATTATTTTACCGTTACCGGCGGTTACATCCATAATGCATTGCACATAACCATTGGATATGGCAAACAACGGGCCGGAATTCTTTGTATTGGTGGCGTATGTAGAGATATTCCCGCTTCCGATGGCTTTACACTTTCCATTACAAACAGTTTCTAACCCGAAAAATTACTAAATTGCAATTTAAGAAACGACCAATGAAATTGAAAAACATATTTTTCGCAGCTATCCTTGCTATTATTGCGCTTTCGGCTTGCGACCAAATAAGCACTCCAGTTATACCTAAATCCATTGCAAGTATACTGCCCACCACACCCCCTGCATTTATTGACAGTAGCGCAACCACCGGTACAAACAGTTATAAACAATATAAAATGCTGCTTGAAGTATGCGGCGGCCATTTATGCACTAATTGCCCGTTGGGACAAACGGATGCAGAAGCAATTGTAACAACTTCACCGATTGCTGGACAAGTAATATTTATGCAAGATGAAATGGGCATTGATGCTACCGAAGCTCCTCCTTCGGGAGCCCCTGCCGGTTCTTTTTTAGTAGATTATCAGTGTGCGGCAGATTCCACCTGGTTCTATACCTTCAACCCCAATCAATTTCCATGGGGTTTAGTGAACAGGGAAAGCAATTGGGCATTTACCTTATATCTTAACTACCAGGACTCTTGCAGTAAAATTGTTTCCCGGAACACAAGCCCTGCCGTTACTATTGATATTCACGACAGTTGCTGGACCAACCCCCGTATTATGGGCGCAACTTTTAAAGTAAATATTTTGAAACCGCTTACAGGTAACTATTCCCTGGAAACACTAATTGTAGAAGACAGTATTGTTGATTGGCAAGATGATAACAGTGTTTATTTATCCAACTATGTCCATCGCAATATTCTGCGGGGCGCATTTGGTAATAACACCGGAGGCAACCCCTGGGGCGTTTCAATTACACCGCTTACAACAGGAAGCACTTTTACCTCCTTTCAAACCTACGACTTTACCAATGGGGAATATGGCAAAGCAGCAGTTTGGAATATGGCTCAATGTTATATTGTGGCATATGTTTTTAATCAAACCACTAATGAGGTGGTTCAGGCAGAGATGATAAAAGTGGAATAAATGCATTTTTTAGCCCCCTCAAAAAAATCTTAATATCTACTCTTGCATTTGCATTAATATCTTTTTCTATATTTGTCGCCCACAATAAATAAAAGTTTACACGTTAATAGTCGTCAAAGCATAAACAAACAATAAAAATCAATTCTAAAAAAACCGTTATGGCACAAGAAAATAAATCAAAAGGAATCCCGGCATTTACGATGATTGTAATTGTTGCAGCCGTTGTAGTAGGCTACATAATATATTATGGAATCCTTGGCAATGGAAGTAATTTTGAAGGCGGAACCCACGACGGTAAGCCTTTGCCAAACAATTTTCTGGCCATTATGTTCAAGGGCGGTTCTATCGTTCCTTGGCTTATCGGTATTTTGTTAATCATTATCACCTTCGCTATCGAGCGCAGCTTAACCATTATTAATGCCAGCGGAAAAGGAAGCATCAACGCTTTTGTAAAGAAAGTACGCGAAATGCTTGCCACAGGCAAAATTAAAGATGCAATTGCAGAATGCGACAAGCAAAGGGGTTCTGTAGCCAATGTAATCCGCACCGGCTTGGTTAAATACGAACAAGTGGAAGGCGAAGGCAATATGGATAAAGAAGCTAAAATTGCAGCTATAGAAAAATCATTGGAAGAAGCTACCGCACTTGAATTACCTATGCTTTCAAAGAATTTGGTTATCATGTCTACCTGCGCATCCATCTCTACCCTTGTAGGGCTGCTTGGTACAGTGCTTGGTATGATTAAAGCATTTGCTGCACTTGCACAGGCAGGCGCACCGGATGCTATCGGGCTTGCAAACGGTATTTCTGAAGCGCTTATCAATACCGGACTTGGTATTTTTGCAGCAGCATTAGGTATTGTTTCTTATAATGTGTTCACTAACCTGATTGATACTTTAACCTATGGAATGGACGAAGCCGGATTCAGCATTGTTCAAACCTATTCCTCAACACACAGAGAAAAATAATTGTAAAATGTTAATGCTAAATTGTAAATGAAATTCATTAACAATTCACAATTTACCATTCACAATTAAGAAAAGATGCCTAAAATAAAACTTCCGAGGAATAGCCCTTCCATAGACATGACTCCCATGGTGGATTTAGCTTTCCTGTTGGTTACCTTTTTCATGCTCACCACCAAATTCAGGCCCGAAGAACCTGTGAAGGTTGTAATACCGTTTTCGGTAACAACAACTAAGATACCCGATAACGTAATGACATTATCTATTGACAGTGCAGGAAGGGTATTCTTTGATATGGATGGAAAAGATACACGCCCACAAGTGTTGAATGCAGTAATGTCAAAATACAAACAACCCATAACAACCCTCGACCAAAGCCGTTTTGCAGTTATGGGGACATTTGGGGTACCCGTTACTCAAGTTAGGGCCTACATTGAAGCAGACGATGCACAACGCAAAATAATGAGCAGCACTTCCGCAGGAATACCGATGGATACTTTAAAAAATGACGAACTTCTTGATTGGGTTAGTGCAGGTGTACAATACGGAATTGCTGATTGGAACGAAAAGAAAGTAGCTAATCCGAATGCAAAACCACCCAAATATGCTATTAAAGCAGACGGAAGGGCAAAATACACGATTGTAAAAAAAGTAATAGATATTTGTCAGAAGGCAGGCATACAGCACTTTGATTTGATAACCAGTTTAAAAGCAATGCCTAAAAGCTAAAGAAGAGAAGAAATGGCAGACGTAAACACAGGCGGGGGCGGCGGCGGTGGTAAACACCAGAAGAAGAGAGCCAAAAAGCTATCTACAAGGATAGATATGACTCCTATGGTAGATTTGGGCTTCCTTTTGCTTACCTTTTTCATGTTAACCACTACATTCAGCCAACCTAAGGTTATTGAACTTACACCTCCTATAAAGTCTAATGATAAAACAAAGGTGGATACAACCACCTTGACATTGCTTTTAGGCAAAAGCGATACCGTATATTACTATAATGGCTTGCTGAAAGCCAATCACGATAGTAATAACATAATGGCAACCGATTTTTCAGACGAAGGGTTGCGTAAAATAGTATTGGGCCAGAATCAGTATGTAATGAATAGCATTAAAGATATTCAAGCGCAACATAACGCCAACAAAATGCCTGATTCGACATATGCAAGGCTTTTGGATAAAGCAGAAGGAAATAAAAATGCGCGGTTTGTTATTATTAAGACTGACAGCACAACAAAGTATATAAATGTGGTAATGGCCCTTGATGAAATGAACATTTGCAACATTGGAAAGTACTCGTTGATTGACGCTTCAGAAGATGATATTAAGATGATTGCCGACTATAAATTAACCCATAAAAAATAACCCATCATGGCTGGCAAAACAGTAGGCGGTTGGATGGATGTTACGAGCAGCACTCGTAATGAAATTGTTTTTGAAGGCAAGAACAAAGAATACGGCGCATACTATGTAAGGAAAAAATATTCCAGGGTAATGCTTATTGCATTGGGTATTTCTATTGTTTCCATGGTTATAGGTATCAGTTTTCCATTGCTGTTAAAAGTATTCAAATCGAATAAGAAAGATGATGTGGTAACCATTAAGGTTGACCTGAAGGCTCCGCCACCACCCGATAAGAACTTGCCACCACCACCTCCACCTCCACCACCACCACCAAAGCCCTTGATAAACCAATTAAAGGTTACACCTCCGGTTATTGCCAAAATAAACGTGGATACTACTATTGCAACGGTAAAGCAGGTACAGGTGACTAATGCGGGTAACACGAACCAGAAAGGTAAAGACACTATGATTATTGCCCCTATTCAGGCCCCGGCCGCATTGGGCGATGATGCAGACAAAGTTTTTATGGTGGTTCAACAGCAGCCCAAATTCCCCGGCGATATCAACAAATGGCTGGCTGAACATATCGATTACCCGGAAGCAGCTAAAGATGCCAATATTCAGGGAACCGTATTTGTTTCCTTTATTGTTGAAAAAGATGGAACCGTTTCGGCTGTAAAAATATTACGCAGTGTAAACAGTTACCTGGATAATGAAGCAATAAACGTAATTAAGAAAATGCCTAAATGGACCGCAGGCCAGCAAAACGGACATGCGGTTCGTGTATCATTTAACGTACCGATAAAGTTCCAGTTACGTTAATTAAATTCCCCAAAGCGGAATAAAATGAAAACCTTTTACCTGTTAACCGGCTCGGTTTTTTCCTTTGTTTACCTTTTTGCAGGGCTAATGCTTATCTCGGGAAAGTTGAATTTTGGCCTTGAAAACAGTACGCGTATAGCTTGGGGAAGCGCTATTTGCGCTTATGGACTTTTCAGAGTTTTTATGTTCTACCGAAGAATTCGCGCAGGCAGAAATGATGGGGAAAATCAATAACAGGGTATCGTTTCTTTTAAGCAGCTGCATTTTATTCAGTGCAGGAATTTTATTTTTATACGGGTGTGGCCAGCCTACGGGAAAAGTACATACCGATACGCCTACCACCGGAGTAACCACCATTGGCGCCGACGATTCATACACCCCTACCGTTAATGCCGAAATACAGGTATTTGAATCTCTTTACAAAAACGCCACCATTCATGTAAAATATGAACCTGAAGATTCCCTTTATAAAGATTTGATGAATGATTCGGTACAACTTATAGTTGGCGGAAGAAAATTAACCACACAGGAGGAAAGCTTTTTTAAAAACAAACAGCTATTCCCCGAACAGGATAAAGTCGCCACGGACGCCATTGCTATTTTGGTTAACAACGATAACCCCGACACCATGCTCACCATGGATAAAATAAAAGCCATTTTTAATGGAGACAGCACCTGGGATGCTCCTGCAAAAGGCAAAATAAGGGTAGTTTTCGACCATCAAAACTCAAGCAATTCACGCTATATCCGCGAAACGCTTATGAAAGGTGATAAATTCCCGGCGAATTGTTTTGCCCTGAACAGTAACCCTCAGGTAATAGATTATGTTTCTAAAAACAAAGGTGCTTTAGGTATCATCGGTGTAAACTGGATTAGCAATGAATATAATTCTGATACAGAAGCCTTCCTGAATAAAGTAAAAGTGGTTTGGATTTCCGCTTCCTCCGGAAGCCAGCATTTTCAGCCATACCCCTATTACATTAAAACCGGCGATTATCCCCTATGCCGCGATGTGTATATGATTAAAACCGAGCCTTACGTAGGGTTAGGCACCGGCTTTCTTTCCTTTGTAACATCAGATAAAGGCCAGCGGATTATCTTTCATGAAGGCATTTTACCAGCCACTGTGCCCACCCACATAATAAGCTTTTAACATTTCCGTTTTATTATTTCCATATTACCTTTAAAATCGGGCATATATTCACATCTTTACGTTTAGTATTCTTTTTACCTTTGCCCACCTTCAAATTAATTATTTAAAATGAAAATTCCAGGTATTCGTACATCCCTTCTGTTATCAGGAGCTGTTTTTATTTCTGTTGTTGCCCATTCGCAAACATTACAGGACGCTATAAAGCTTACTAACAATGAAGAATTCGAAAAGGCTGATAAAGCTTTCAAATCACTGCTGACAGCCCAGCCTGCGGTAGGGAACATTTATTTCTACAAAGGCGAAAATTTTTACAACTGGGGCAAAGCCGATTCTGCCCAGAACACTTACCAGAAAGGCATTAACGTAAATGCCATGGAACCCCTCAACTATGTTGGGCTTGCCAAAGTACAAATGGCCAATGGCGACAGCAAATCGGCTATGGATAACTTTTACAAGGCAAAAACACTGTCAAAAGATAAAGACCCTGTAGTATTATCTAAAATTGCGGAAGCCTATATCTTATTAGCCGGCAAGGACCAAACATCCGACTTATTGGCCCAGGCGGTTACCCTAAGCAATCAAGCTATAAAACTGGACCCGAAGAGCGCTACCTACCATCTTGATTTGGGAGACGCTTATATAGCCCAAAATCCTACCGACGGTTCTAAAGCAATTGGCGAATACAACACCGCCGCATCCCTCGAGCCAAAAAATGTAAATGCCATGCTGCGCTTGGGACAATTATGGAACAATGCGCGCGACTATACAACCTCTTACGATTATTTTACCAAAGCCACCAAAATCGATTCTACTTTTGCACCCGCTTACCGCGAACAGGCAGAAATGTTATACCAAGCCGGCCGTTATGATGAAGCCCTTGCTGCTTATGCAAAATACCTTCAACTAAACAACTCACTCTCGGCAAGGGGGCGCTACGCATCTTTCCTTTTCGTGGCCAAAAAATATGACAATGCCATTACAGAATTGCAAAGCGTTTTAAGTAAAGATTCGAGCAACATGATTCTTTACAGGCTGCTTGGTTATTCACAATATGAGAAGAAGGACTATAAGAATGGGCTAATGAATATGAATAAATTCTTTGCCAAATCGAAAGGAACAAAGGTTAAGATAATAGGCACCGACTATTCTTACCTCGGTAAGCTGCTCTCCAAAAACGGACAAGATTCATTAGCTGTTATTACTCTTAACCAGGCGGTAACTGCCATCAACGACCCGACATCACAAGATGTGCTGGATATTTACCAGCTTATCGGCCAGCTTTACTATAAGGACCAGAACTATGCCATGGCAGCCACTTATTTTAAAAAGAAAATTACGGCTGCGCCTAAACAAGCTAACGTGAACGATTACTATTTCCTTGGCCTTGCACAATATAATAACAAACAATACCAGGCGGCAGATTCTTCTTTCAGCCAAATTACTCAAAGTAACCCGGATTTGCCTATTGGTTATCAATGGCGTGCCAGGGCCAATGCTCAGATTGATTCGACAGAAGCCTTATCAAAACCTATTTACGAACAATATATTCAAAAAGTAGGTAACGATACCATTAAAAATAAAGATGGCCTTATTGAAGCTTATTCCCAATTGGGTTTCTACTATTTCCTGAAAAAGGATAAAGAAAATGCATCTATAAATTACAAGAAAGTTTTAAGCCTCGACCCGAGCAATGCTCAGGCAAAACAATATTTTGAAAGCTTGAAGCCACGCCCTGCACCTAAAACGGAAGGGAAGAAATAAAAACGATACTTCCATAAATTAAAAAGCCAATAGTAATCTATGGGTTTTTTAATTTAATATAGATTCAGTTATCAAGTTTTGTTCAAGAAATTGCCCCAAAGGGGCTTGGGCGTTATTTTTTATTTATCTGCTACAAAGATTTTGCCCCTATTGGGGCTTTAGTCCAGTAGGGGACCATATCTTATTAGAAAAGAATATTCCGTATAAAGACTTAACCCCATTAGGGGTGAAATCTTATTTAAATTAAAGGAGCCTCTTTAGGGGATTATTTTTTGGGAGCGTATGTGTATCTCACCTTGCTGTAATCAGGTGCCGGATATTGATATTCCAATACCATGCGCGCATCTGCCAGACTTATTACTTTAAAGCTTATCTTATTGGAAGGATTTTCAGCCGCTACATTTATACGCCCTGCAGCATAGGTCCATTTTCCGGTATAAGCAACCCCTTCCTGTGTTAAAAATATGCTGCCATCGGCAACGGGTGTAATCCCATCATTGGCTTCTTTGGCTTTTGGTTTGCTATCCACACCAAATGCAGAAACCGTATCGAGTTTCCATGCTTTGCAAAGCATTTTACTTTGGTCGGCAGAAAGAGAAGTTCCGCCCGATGGC
>CAIWVW010000088.1 GCA_903916255.1 uncultured Bacteroidota bacterium | reverse complement strand
TTTTCGAACCAATTCTGAAAACAGCGTAGTTGAGCTAATGTCCCGTCTATACAGGGTTTCAGAGGTGGCAGAAATAAAACAAGCCACCGAAAATGGTGGCTTGTCTAGTTGGGCTCACGTAGATAGGCTTTACTCGAACCAGGTTAGGGCTGATTTGAACAAAATATTGGACGTTTACCCCTTGCTTCATAAATACAACACAGTCTAACCCGCCTATATTCAATGAATCAGTTTCTTATTGATAATTTTCAATGCTATACCTGAGTAAGGCAATATTTTCCCTGTTTCATATAAACACAAAACATCGCCATTATTGAGAACCACCATGTCACTATAGGCGCTCTTATCGTGGTAGATATTAATTTGTTTAGCCCAAATTTGCCCATTATTATAACTAACTGAAATGGTTAGGTTTTTTCGCTTTTTCTTATTCAAAGGATTTGAAAACAAAAGAATATCGGGTTTAAAGGAGTATCTCAGCAATGAGCCTTGGCATATTGGCTCAATTAATGTGCTGTCAAATATTGCATTCGTCCAGGTGTCTCCGCCGTTCTTGCTAATACTCGTTTTTCTGTTTGGTAAACGCCTGTCGTAATTCCGCATATTCAACATAAGTTCGCCAGTCGAAAGCTCTGCCACAGTGCATTCATCGGTATTTTTGTTTGGAACACTACCTCCAAGTTTCCAAGACACTCCACCGTCATCTGAATAAATTACGTGTGAAAAGTGCTTATCCGTTTCATTGCCAACATGGTTACACGGCACTACAATGCGGTTTTCATAAGCTGGATTAGATAATTGTATGGCATGACCAGGACCAGTGGCATACCATTTCCAGTTGTTAGCTTTAACTGAAGAAGTAATGTTAATAGGGGGCTCCCAACTAATTCCTTCGTCTTTTGAGCGAAGGACATACACCTGTGCGTTGTTAAAAGTTCCAAGAATTATTACCTCACTTTTTACTTTGTCAAATACAGGTGTGGGATTTCCACAGGTATTACTGCCCATGTTCCAGATAACTTTTAAACTACTCCATGTTTTACCGTTATCTTCCGAGGATTTCATTACAAGGTCAATATCGCCCTTATCGCTTAACCCCTTTCTGCCCTCGCAAAACGCCAATAATTTGCCGCTTGCAGTTTTTATAATGGCGGGTATACGATATAGATTATAGCCCTCTTTGTGGTTTTTGAACAAATATTTTGTTTCTGATGATTGAGCCCGTAAGGTGAAAATTGAGCTGACAAATAAAATTGCAATGAAATTTCTCATATGATTCATCTTTGAGGGTTGACTGTATCGCGCCGAGATGGGAAATACATCTGTTTACCACTCATAATTATATCCCCCGCAAATTAAGCAACTCTTAACAAAGTATTGGCTGGGTTAAAGCCAGAACGGCAACATAGGTCGGCTTTTAGTTGGCAGGGCTTACCGCAGGCTCATTTTCAACCATTCGCATATCAAGGTTATTTGCCGCGTAAATAATCAAGTGCTTCGGTGTAACTCATAAATTTCATGACATTGTTAATTCGGTCAAGTTGTAAACTTGCTTCTGGGCTGGATTTATCAAGATTGTTAAGCACGGCGGAAGCCTGAATCAGTTTTTGTGCATCTGGATAGCTCATATATTTCATGGAGTTATCACGCCACTCAATAAATCGTGAAATTTCTCTGTAATCTGCGCTATTAGTTCTCGCACCAGGGCGGAAATACAATACACT
This sequence comes from uncultured Bacteroidota bacterium, assembly GCA_903916255.1. Lineage (GTDB taxonomy): Bacteria > Bacteroidota > Bacteroidia > JABEUT01 > JABEUT01 > JABEUT01. The sequence continues at coordinate 773 of CAIWVW010000088.1, read as the reverse complement.
CAAGAACATAATCAGCGAAGTAAATACCCACCACAAAACAAATAGGCAAAGCGGCGCAATTAAAAACAGGTCATAACACACAGCCCCGATTGAACTACCCTCGTCCATTTGAAAATAACTGGAAAACTGGTCGCCATAAATGCATAGCGCATAAATGATACACACCCTTACAAACATTGCTACCAACCATTTGAAAGGATTGAGGCAGGTCGCAACGCTAAAGGCGATTAGTAAATCAAACAGTAAGCGGAAGATGTAAGTTAATTTACTCATGGCGTTCATTAATTAAACAACGGTTGAACAGGTCAAAATACTATCTTTTTGTGCCCGACTTTCGGCTAATATTTCATAAACAAATCCATAAATAGCCGATTTCGTTGTATCCCAGTTTTAATTCTCACTTTTCTAGAGTATACCCCAAATTGTGAAATCAAAACACATTGATTTCCAGGTTTTTATTTGGTTATTTGGACTAATATTCATAATTTTGAGGTGTTAGTATAACAAGCCTAAAATTGTGAAGAATATGAAAGTGCTATACGTCCGTTGTTCGACCATTGACCAAAAAACCGACCGCCAGAGGGTCAATGAAAATGATTTCGATATGGTTATCGAAGATAAGTGTTCAGGAGCTATTCCATTTTTCGAGCGGCAGGGTGGTAAGGAGATAAAGCATCTCACCGACAAGGGACTTATTGAACGGCTATATATCTTTAGCATTGATAGGGGTGGGAGGGACCTCAGAGATATTCTGAATACCATAAACTATTTCA
>CAIWVW010000087.1 GCA_903916255.1 uncultured Bacteroidota bacterium | reverse complement strand
CTGTCATTCCGAAACGTAGTGTGGAATCTTATTTTAAAATTGGCGACTATTACATAGAACAAGTATATAAAGTTCAAACCACCTATCTTCGTATCCTCTTTACTCCGAATGAAAAAATCCATCTGTTCCATTTTATTTATTGTTTTTTTCTTTTCTAAGGTGCATTCACAAGATACCACGTCAATGGAAAAAGATTTGCTGAAAAGCTATGCCCGGACACATCATTGGCAAGAGAAATCTAATTGGCCAAATGGAGAAATTAATGAAGATTCAGTGGGTACGTATGATGACATATTTCAGAATAAGCTGCTACAATATACCTCCCATTATCCGCTTACGCTTGAAGCCCATTTTACGGAGATGCAAAAAGCCTTGTATATTCTAACCTCTGATGACGGGCTTTTTCGTATATATTGCTGGGATAATATGCAGGGAGGAACGATGCGCTTCTTCGATGCGGTTTTCCAATTTAAATCAGGCGATAAAGTAAAATCGTGTTTCCTTCCGCATCCCGATACTATAGATGTACCGGCTCCCGAAACACTAAACCTTTATAATAAACTCTACACTTTTAAAACCGGCAATTCAACCTATTACCTGGCTGTATATACCAATATTGAATCTAGCTTGGATAATAAGGCAGGTATTAAAGTGTTTACTATTCAAAATGGAGTTCTGAATGACACCGTTCGCATAATTAAAACAAAAACCGGGCTGCATAATATACTTTCCTACGATTATGAAAATCTGCCGTCTGGCTCAGACCACTCCATTTATTTTAATAAATTTACTAATACTATTTATATCCCTTTGGTAGATGAGTATTCCAATGTAACTAACAGGTATATAAAATACCGTTTTACCGGAACATATTTTGAAAAAGTGGAAGCAGGAAAATAAATTACATTTACTGAAAAAAACTAATTTTTAATATGGCCTATAACGAAAAACTGGCAGAAAGAATAAGGGAAAAACTTTCCACGTTATCGAATGTTACAGAAAAAGAAATGATGGGAGGGCTCACATTTATGTATAATGGGAAAATGTGCGTGGGAATAATAAAAGATGAGCTTATGTGCCGGATAGACCCTGCTAACACAGAAGATGCCCTTGAAAGAAACGGTTGTCGCCTTATGGATTTTACCGGCCGCCCGATGAAGGGATATATTATGATTGAAGAAGCCGGAATGAAAGCGAACAAGGATTTTGACTACTGGATAAATCTAGCACTTGACTTCAACCATAAAGCGAAATCATCTAAAAAGAAAAACAAATAGGTTATTTCACCAATTCGGCCAGCTTATTGCCTAACGCTTCGCCACGCAGGCTGGTAGCAATAATTACACCTTTGGGGTCAATAAGGAAGTTGGTAGGAATTGAGTTTACGCCATACAAACGGGCTGCTGCCGAACTCCATCCTTTCAGGTCGCTTACGTGGTCGGGCCAAATTAACCCGTCTGATGCAATAGCTCCTTTCCATGCGGCGGCATTCTGGTCCAACGAAACACTGAATATTTTAAATCCTTTGGCGCCTTTGAATTTCAAATTTTGAAATTTCTTGTAAGTAGCCACTACATTAGGGTTTTCGCCACGGCAAGGGCCGCACCATGATGCCCAGAAATCTACCAATACATAATAACCGCGGTTAGATGAAAGGCTTAATTCTTTTCCGTCAGGATTATTGAATTTTAAATCGGGGGCTACATTTCCAATATTAGTTCCTACCACAGCTCCGCTTGGTTGCGCTTTAATAAATGCAAACAATCCGAAAACAATAGCGAGTCCGAGGAGAATGACATTGATGCGTTTCATATGAATTCGTTTTTATGAGAAGCAAATATAGGATATTTCCATTAAATACTCACCCCCTTCCTCTTTGCCTGTAAGTGACTTTGTCATGCTGAGGTACGAAGCATCTCTATTATTGAAGAGATCCTTCGCTATGCTCAGGATGACAAAGTCACTCTGCAATTCAAAATATTCTGTACTTTGCACTCCCAATGGAGAATACAATATCATCTGCCGTCCTGAAACATAAACATGCCCCTCCGTTCATTTACATGTTTCTCATGCTGCCATTTGGCATCACAAATGGGTATGTTACAGTAACACTTGCATACCAGTTTGGGAAAATCGGTATTTCAATGTCTGATATCGCTTCTTTGGCTGCAGCTATATTAATAATTGGTGTTGTTAAATTCTTGTTTGCCCCATTATTAGACGGGTTTCTTACGTTAAAAAAATGGTATCTTATTTCCAGTTTTTTTACGGCAGCCGGTATGTTTGCCCTGGGGATACTTCCTATACAGGCTTCTAGTCTTGCACCTTTTATATGGATAATAATACTGGGAAATATTGCAGTCTCTTTTTTAGGTATCGCTGTAAGCGGACTTGCTGCGCATGATATACCGGATGAAATGAAGGGTAGGGTGAGCGGTTATATTAATGCCGGTAATTTAGGTGGCACGGGATTAGGCGGCGGTGCTGGACTTTGGTTGGCAGAAAATCTGAACACAAGCTGGATGCCGGCAGGAATATTGGCTTTTGTATGCATTCTTTGTTCTTTTGGACTTATTTTTATCCGGGAACAAGTATCTACTATTAAACATGCAGAAATAGGAAAAACCCTGAAGAACCTTTTTACAGATATATGGCAAACATTGAAAGCGAAAATGGGTATATTAGCCTTAATCCTTTGCTTTTTACCATTGGGAACAGGAGCTCTGCAAAATTTATGGGCAGGCGCCGCAGGCAGTTGGAAAGCAAGTGCCTCAACTATTGAATTTGTAACTGGAGTATTATCCGGGCTTATTACAGCAGGTGGCTGTTTAGTTGGAGGCTGGATATGTGACAGAACCGACCGGAAACTTGCATACGTAGTTTTCGGGCTGCTTTCTGCCATATGTTCATTTGCAATGGCATATAGCCCGCATACCGAGGTCATGTTTATCATATGGACATCTGTGTATGCATTCATACTAGGGTTATGCTATTCTGCATTTAGCGCCTTTGTTTTTGAAGCTATTGGCAGAGGTGCTGCCGGAACAAAATATACTGTATTTGCTTGCCTGTCCAATTTCCCTATTTTATATATGACGAAAATAGAAGGCTGGGTTTTCGACAGCAAAGGAACAACTGAAGCATTGCATGGTGCAACAGGCATGTTGAATATTGAATCTATCTGTGCCGTAATCGGAATTATTATTTTCCTTTCTATGGCAAGGATTTTGAGGGTGCCGAAAACGGACGCAGTATAATTGCAAGTCGGGCTCCGACCTACTTCCTCACAATCTGTGCACCTAACGCCTGCAATCGTCCATCAATGTTTTGATACCCCCTGTCTATTTGTTCGATATTGTGGATGGTACTTTTGCCTTTGGCAGAGAGAGCAGCAATCAATAGTGCTACACCTGCACGAATATCAGGAGAGGTCATGGATATACCTTTTAACGGATGCTCATGGTTCATACCAATAACGGTTGCGCGGTGCGGGTCGCAAAGAATAATCTGCGCACCCATATCTATCAACTTATCCACAAAGAATAAGCGGCTCTCAAACATCTTTTGGTGGATGAGTACGCTGCCTTTAGCTTGGGTAGCGACGACTAAACATACACTTAACAAATCAGGCGTAAGGCCTGGCCAAATAGCATCTGCAATGGTGAGTATGGAACCATCCATAAAGGTGTCGATGGCATAATGGTCCTGTGCCAACACGTGAATATCATCTCCTATTCTTTCCAGTTGTATGCCCATGCGCTGGAAGGTGAGCGGAATAATTCCCAACTCATCATACGCTACATTTTTAATGGTAATATCCGATTGAGTCATGGCGGCAAGACCAATAAAACTGCCTATTTCAATCATATCAGGCAAAATGGTGTGCTCGCAACCATTCAGCGATTCTACTCCTTCTATATGTAATAAATTAGAACCAATTCCTGTAATTTTTGCTCCCATGCGGTTAAGCATTTTGCAAAGTTGTTGCAAATATGGTTCGCAAGCGGCATTGTAAATAGTAGTTTTTCCTTGCGCCAAAACCGCTGCCATTACAATGTTGGCAGTTCCCGTAACAGAGGCTTCGTCCAGCAACATGTACGTTCCTTTCAGGCCTTTGTCTGAATGAACATTAAAGAGGTTGGTATCTTCTTCGTAACCGAATTTTGCACCCAGTTTTTCAAACCCTATAAAATGTGTATCAAGCCTTCTTCGTCCAATTTTATCGCCGCCGGGTTTTGAAATGTAGGCTTTACCGAATCGCGCAAGCAATGGCCCCACCATCATAATGGAGCCCCGCAACGATGAGCTTTTTTTCTGAAATGCTTCCGATGCAAGCACATCCATGTGAATAGCATCTGCCTGAAAAGAATATGAACTCGCAGATAACTTTTCCACCTTAACACCTAAGTCCTTCAACAGGCTGATAAGGCTGTTTACATCAATAATATCGGGGATGTTGTTTATTACAACTTTTCCCGATGTAAGCAATACCGCTGAAATAACTTGTAATGCTTCGTTTTTTGCACCCTGCGGAGTAATTTCCCCTTTCAGGTGCTTACCTCCCGTTACCTCAAAAACCGCCATTCCTGTTTTTATTTTTGTTCTTTTTCCGGTTCCTGTTCTGTCCTCCCTTATTATTATTGTTGTTGTTATTGTTGTTTCCAAACTTGTTACGCTGGAAGTTTTGCGGCTTATTAATAGGTACTGGTGTAAGCTGCACATGCACATGCGAGAGGCAGGACGGGTCTTTCAAAATAAGGTTGCCTTTCGATATTTCTTTCAGGTCTTTCATGATGGTATTATCATCTACTGTGCACTTGTTCCAGGTCATGAAACCCTTTTTCATCAGCTGCGCTATAGATTCGATTAACACATCCCGTTCACGGTTATCTTCCATTACAGAAGCCTTCTTAATAAGCTCATCCACTATTTTGCCATAATGCTTGTGGCGGATATTCGTTTTCGGATATTTCAGCCTTTCCGGTTTAACTTCAAATGCTTCGGGCGCCGGTTTTTCATAGGGGCTGTCTACTTCCAGCTTAAAACCGGTAATTAAATGCAGGTGGTCCCATAATTTGCGGCGCAATTCCTCGCTGTCTTTAGAATAAGGATGCACCTGAGTCATGGTTTGAATGACGGCTTCGGTGGCTTTGCTCCGTTCTCTTCTGTCTTTTATGGTAAGCAGGTGAAGCGCCATATCCTGCACATGCCTGCCATATTCCGATATAATCAGGTGGGGCTGGGCAGTATTATATTGCATTTCCATTTTTTATTTTTTTATTATCTGATTAATTGTACAAATCCGGGGTATTTTTTACCGTTGGAAAGATATAGAATATAATAATATACTCCGTCGGATAATTTCTCGCCGCTGTTATTTGTTCCTTCCCAGTTGTTTTGATAGTTAGACGATTCAAATACCTTTTTCCCCCATCGGTCAAATATCTGTAATTCCGAATCAGGGTACTTATCAAGGTTAGTAATATAGAAATAATCGTTCTTATTATCGCCATTGGGCGTAATCACATTCGGAATAATCAGGTTACAGTCGGGTATAACATCCACCATCACATAATTAGATGTTGTGTCTCCGCAGCCATCCTTGATAAGTACACGATAAACGGCGGTGGTGTTCCCATGCAGGTATGCATGTGCTGAATCGGCATTGAACAGGGTATCTGAAAACAGGCCAATCTGAAACCATTGATAGCTGTATATTCCATTACCGCCCGTTGCATTGGCAAAGAGATTTACAATATCTTCTTTACAAACAGTAATTGTGTCGGGATAAATGGAAGAACTCATAGGTGTTAGTACCGGAACAAAAACAGTTACAGTGTCAGTTACGTATTGATTTCCGCAGGAATCATATACAGAAACAGTGTACGTTGTGGTAATAGTTGGTTTGACCTCTCTCGCGGGACCGGTACCTATACCAATCCAGGTATATGAAATGCTGCCAGTGCCTGTTGCATGTGCAGTTATAGTTGCAATATCGCCGGGGCAAAGAATTTGTGAGCTGCTTGTGATAACAGTTAACGGTTTGGTGTCTACAGTAACTTTTACACTGTCTTTTTTTACTTGGGTGCCGCAAGGGCTAGTTACAGTAACAACATAGGTGCTATCGTGCAACGGCTTTACGGTAATGGTGGATGAAGTGGCTCCGTTGTTCCATAAATAGCTATAACCTCCACCACCTCCACTGGCAAATGCACTGATGGTAGCCGGCCCTAGGCAATTAATGGTGGTATCCTTTGTTCTAATAATAAGTGGAATGGAAGTAACCGTTACTGTTAAGGAGTCTTTAATTACAGTACCGCAACTATCTGTAATATTTACAGTGTAGGTTTTGGTAGATGAACTACTAACATTCACCGAAGAAGTTGTTCCGCCATTGCTCCATAAATAAGTATAAGCAGGGCTTCCTCCCTTGGCAAGCACACTTATATATAATGCTGTATCGGGGCAAAAAATAACAGTATCGCGGGTAAAGGCATGCAACGGTATCAAACTGGATGGGCGAACATGAATCGTATCATGCAACGTATCACTACATGCATCCAAAATACGAACGACAAATGATGTATCGCGGATTATATTATTTACAGAAATGCTGCTGGTGGTGGCTCCGGTGTTCCAGCTATAGGTGTATGCGCCAACTCCTCCGGTTATGGTAGGGCTAATGGTGACATTATTACCATAACACACTATTATGGGCGTCTGGTTCACTTTTATGGAATCTGGATTCCCAATATAGAGTGTTATTTTTTGGGTATCTACCGTTCCGCAACTCTTTTGTAAAATACTAAGTATTATGGTTTGAATACCTGTTTTTGAACTTGCAAAAGCACTGATATTTAAAGTATCTCCTGTTACCCCCGGCGGCATAATAATAGTATCCGGTATGGGTGTATAATCTTTTCCCGGAGAAGCCGTTCCAGAGGTATCGATAAAAATGGTATCGGCTAATATGGAGGAGCCTCTTTCAAAATAAATGCTTGCCTGGTCGCAGTTTCCCCTGTATAATATTGTATCCCCGGCAAATAAGCTGTTGGAATAATTTATAGCGGAACTAACCGTAGTGCCTGAACTTGAAAAACTACCTGATTTTAAAAACACACCTGAGCCGTATGCGCAATCGCCGATGTTGGCAATCGCAAGTTTAATATGATATTGTTTGCCACACTCTACTATGGCGGTGGCTGCAAGCGGCACTGTGAATCCGTCGAACTGAACCGTTGTGCTGGGCATGCTGGAAGATGTAGGACAACCAACATCGCATGGAAGAGCTATAGTGGCAGGCCAGTTACACACATAATAGTTATAGTTCATGGTGCAATTCACGTTATTAATGGCCACCGGTGTGGAAGTAAATGGAATAAGCGCTATGTTTTCAGCATTGCGGGAATAGGGTCCCGATATGCCAGGCCCGCTGACAAAAAACCCAAAGTCATCGTTAAACTGGCTCCCGACGAATTCCGGATATTCTTCCGAGGCAAAAACATACTGGAAACTTACGGTGTCGGAATAGGGTACAAAGTCAAATTCTAAAATAGCTGCTGAATGGACTTTATTATAAGCAACTCCAATTAATGTCGCAAGGTCGGAGTCGTGATAAGTGCCACATCGGGGCCATGAATACCCTGCATTAGACGAGTTATTAGGGCCTGGTGCATTTGTTACGGCACAATTGGTTATCAACACACCACTATCAATTCCTATATTTGAGCTTATTCCATTAAAAAACCCAATGGCAGTATCATCTCCGCTAAAGGTAATATTACTTGCAAGGACTCCATTGCCCAGCAGAATATTCTTCACCAGATAATTGATATTGTTGTTAGGGTATACCCTGCTTACTGTGAGTTGTCCATAACATTGGAAAATTACAAACAACAGCAAAAATGAGGTAATGAATCTTCTCATGTATAATTAATTAATGAGAACTGGATATATCCAACCTCAATAATAGTAAAAAAAGCAATAGAAGCTGCTTCGAATCAATAATATTTACCAAGGTGGCTCACAAATCCGGCCTTTTTCAGCAATGCGTTATAGGCTTCATTGGGAGCCCTGTTGCGCAATGCCCTTGTTTCTTCCATTTGGGTGAGGCGGTAATCGGTTTTATTGGTGTAATAAGTGTTTTCCACTTTAATAACATAAACACCCAGTTCGCCTTGTATAGGTTGCGAAACGGCACCGGTATTCATAGCGCTCATAGTTCCCAATACAGCATCTTCCTTGCCTAATGAAGGAATGCTGTATGAATTAAAAGTAAGCCCGCTGGCAGTATCTACTTTTCCGCCCACTTTTTGAGCTACGGAAGCCAATCCGCCTGACAAAGCAGATTTCATATCCGCCATAATTTTTTCAGCTTTTTTATCTACCGCTACCTTCAGCTTAATTTCTTCTTTCACTTGTTCCAGCGGGGTGGTTCCCATTTTGGAAACACGCATGATGTGAGCTACAATATATTTGTTGTCACCTACACTCATAACATCGGAAACATCGCCTTCTTTTCCATTATAAGCCCAGCGGATAAAATCTCTCGGAGTTTGTATTCCGGCTAAGGATGTTTCATTTTCGCTCATATCTACTACGCGGCGGTTCATTTGTCCTGCCGCTTTTTCAAAGGCATCGGAGGTATGGTTCTTGCCTGAAAAATCGCTTGCTTGGGCAAATACTTTCTGTTGGGTAGAAGTGCTTGGGTCAATATCCTTCATGGCAATACCAACATGATAGTTTTTGTGCTTTTCGCTCTGGTCCATTACACAAACAATCAGGTATCCGCCCGAAACAGGCAATTCAAGTACATTGCCTACTTTACCCTCAAACAACTGGCGTTCGTAAGAAGCGGGGAAGAAATTTTGCTTGCCGCGGATAATCCAGCCCATGTCGCCTGCTTTTTGGGTTACTTCAGGGTCAGGGTCTTTGGAATTGGCTTTCACCAGGTCGGGGAAATTTTCAACAGTAGCAATGTTTTTCAAACTGTCTGCGAACGGTTTCATCTTGTCGAAATCAGCCTGGTTCTGAACCTGGATGATAATACGGCTGTAACGCAAGGAATCCGGTAAATCGGCCACATCAAGCAATTTGGCAATTTTGTATTTGCCATCTTCTTTATAAGGGCCATACATTCCGCCAATTTGGGTATGTGTCATAGCAGAATCAATGGCTGCAGGCAAATCACCTTCTTTATGATATTGGTAATCGAAAACCTGTGCATCTGTGGCTACAATAAATCCGGAATCTTCAGAAGGCTTTAAGTTTTTAAACTGGTTGTACATTGTATCCACCTCGCGGTTGATAACAGTCATATCGCTATCGCTTGGGTTAACTGCAAAGGTTACATAGTCAACACGGCGCGATTCTTCCTGGTTATAATATTCATATATGTGCTTGTTGTAATAATCGGAAATATCCTGGTCGGTAACGGTAATGCCATTATCCGGAATATCGGCGTAGCGCTTAAGCACATAGCTGATGCTGTAATTTTTGGTATTGTCTTCGTTATCCATTTTGGCAATGGCATCGGGAATATAAATACCATTCATCAGCAGGTAAAAGAATTTCGACTGGAGGTCATCATTCTTAATTTTTTCTTCCAGCATTTCCCACTGTGCCTGTTGCTGCTCGTTCATATTTTTAACATAACGAAGCACCATGCCCATATTAAGCCCGCCTGTTTGCGGATTGAAAAACTGCTTGCTTAAACCATAAAAAAACCTGTAAACATCGGCTGCAGGGTGAGAACCAATCATTAAATCGGTTACTTCACTATCCGGAACATTAATTCCTAATTTCATATACTGAGGCGCTAATACCTGGTTGAACACCATATTTTTAAAGGCTGCCTGTATGGCTGCGGTTTGGTCCGAATCGCGCAGAGATTCAGTACCTTCTATTGCTTTTTGTCTTTCAACAGCGTTTTCGGCTATGGTATTAAACTTGGAATAATCAATTTTCTTGCCATTGATAATAGCAACAGGGTTATCGCCTCCTCCGAAAAAGAACTTGCCGGAAGTGAGTGCATCTTCCAATACAAATATCACCAAAGATGCGCCAATTATGCCAACCAGCAGCTTTGCCCGTTTACGTATAGTCTCTAAAACGCTCATGTTTTTAAATTTAAAGGCTGCAAAGATATGTTTTTAACGAAAACAGAGGCGGTTTGGTGAAAAAAACAGTGTTATCTCTTAGCCCCAAACCCCTAAAGGGGCTTCCAAAGTCATGTGCATTGTAAATATTACTTCGCTACTCAAAGCCCCTTTAGGGGTTTGGGGCGGGTAGGAAAACAGAGACGGTTTAGTAAAAAAAGGGGTGATTTTTTAGAAATGGTAGGATTACATAGGCAAATAGTATAAACTAGGGTTTCCTCAAAATGTAATACCTTTGTAAGCTGCTAATAGCCATGAGCTATTGGCAAAGATTTAACAATGAGTAAAAAAGGACGTGTTTTAGTGGCTATGAGCGGCGGAGTGGATAGCTCCGTTGCGGCAATGCTATTGCATGAAGAAGGCTATGAGGTAGTAGGCATTACTATGAAAACATGGGATTATGCCTCTTCCGGCGGAAGTAAAAAAGAGACGGGCTGTTGCAGCTTGGATTCTATTAATGATGCCCGCCAACTGGCCGTTAAATATAATTTCCCGCACTATATATTGGATTTACGGACCGAATTTGGCGACCGAATCATAGACAATTTTGTAGAAGAATACATGGCAGGCAGAACGCCAAACCCTTGCGTGATGTGTAATACCCATATTAAATGGGATGCTTTGCTTCGCCGGGCCGATATGATGGATTGCGAGTTTATTGCTACCGGACATTATGCCAAAGTGCGGATGGAGAATAATCGGTATGTAATATCTAAAGGGCTGGATGACTGGAAAGACCAAAGCTATGTGCTTTGGGGACTAAAGCAAGAAAGTTTAAAGCGGACTATTTTCCCGTTAGGTGGTTTTCGCAAACCGGAAATACGTGCTTTGGCAGATGAACGCGGATTTAATGAATTGGCAAAAAAGCCGGAGAGCTATGAAATATGCTTTATCCCCGATAATGATTACCGTGGGTTTTTGAAAAGGAGAGTTAACGGATTAGAAGAAAAAGTAAATGACGGGGATTATGTTTCAGAAGATGGAGAAGTAATTGGCAAGCACAGAGGCTATCCGTTTTATACTATTGGGCAACGTAAAGGCTTGGATATTGCTCTTGGCGAACCGGTGTTTGTTACTGATATTGATGTGAAGACCAATAAAGTAACTTTAGGCGATTTAAATGCGTTGAAAAAAGACACTATGACCGTTGGCCGCTATAACCTTATTAAATATGATACGCTACCGGATGGATTCGAAGCGCATACCAAAATTCGTTATAAAGACCCGGGAGCAAAAGCCAGTCTGAAAATGGAAGGCGATAAAATAAAAGCCTATTTCAGCCGGACTGTAAACGCTATTACGCCCGGACAATCGGCTGTGTTTTATGAAGGCGATGATTTGGTAGGCGGCGGTATAATCGAATCGGCAACTGCATGATGAAACAACTGAAATACGGAGTAATTCTTTTAAGCATATTCTGTATTGCATTTATTTCCTGTAAGAAAAAAGAATATACCGCACCTTATTTTGGCTACGATTATTTTCCGAATAATGTGGGGCATTATGTAATTTATGAATGCGATTCTATTGTAGTTAACCCATACAAAGCAACAGTACCCAGATTAGATACTTTTAAGTATCAAATTAAGGAAGTGATAGATTCCATTTATAATAATAACCAGGGGCAGCCCACACAGCGTATAGTACGCTACAAAAGGGCAGATTCATTAACGAATACTCTTCCCTGGAGCAGTATCCTGGTCCCGGAAAAAGTTTGGACAGGCACCTTGCTTTCAAACATGGCTACCCGTTTGGAGGATAATTACAATTACATAAAACTGGTGTTCCCTATGAGTGCCAATGAAATTTGGAACGGCAATGCCTTGAATACTATAGGAACTTGGAATTATCAATATTCTGCATTAAATACGCCTGCTACTGTTAACGGACATACATTTGATTCTACACTTACTGTAATGCAGCAGAATTATTCATCTTTCTTTCAGTATCAATATTACTACGAGCAATATGCCACAGGTGTGGGACTAATTTACAAAGAAGTGATTGACTATAATGCCACTACTTTTTTTTCTATGCCTCCCCCAATTGATAGTGCCACATCAGGCACAGTTTTCTATTCCGAGACTTATTTGTCTTCGGGGAATCAATAGGTCCAAGCCGGACTGGCAATAATAAAATCTATCGTCATTGCGAGGCTCTGCGAAGCAATCTCATACAATCTGAAAGCAGCTATTGGGTAAGATTGCTTCGCAGAGTCTTGCAATGACATATTAGCTTGGCAGGTTCAGGATATTGTAAATGCAATAGTTGCAATATTTCCGATGTTAAGAAATTTGTTTTACTAAATTTGGCTTATGAAATTCGTCTTTTCCATTTTTTTATTCTCTTCATGTATTTTATTTAGTTGTTGCACAAATAATCAGGAGAATAGTGTTTCTGAGAAGCATGCTCCCATTCTAAAAAAATCAGCAAAAATTAAAAATGACCTTTCAAAGGAAAATCTGAAAGGGTATGTTAAAACAGTTACCGAGTATTGCTATGATGTAAAAGTTAAACACGGCAGGCCCATAAAAAGAAAAATATGTTATTGGAAGGTATATCACTATGATAGGCGCGGTAATGAAATCTCAGACAGCGAGCTTGACGCCGATGGATTTTATGCCTGTGATACGAATACCCATACGCACTGGTATAAGTATGATTCGCTTGGGAGGATAGTATTAATGTATGAGGAACCGACTTTTGTTTCTGATTCAACCATCGACACTTCTAAAGGTTATGCCTGCAAATTTGTGAATATATATGATGGCAAAGGGGACAAGGCTTTGCAGTATTTCTATGGCTGCTACGGTGATGGGGGTAAAATTATACAAGTATTGGATTATAAAAGTTTATTCAAGTATGATACATCAGGAAATATGATTGAGCAGGATGATTATGAAAACGGAAAAAAACTGGCGGAAAAAATAGTAGATAGTTACGACGACAAAGGATGCCTTGTTAAAAGCATTTTATATTACCCTATCGATACCATTTGCTGGATGAACATGAGTAAATATGATAGCGCAGGCAATGAAATTGAAGCTACCCATTACGAAGGAACTAAGTTTGATTGGCATGGCGTAACTACATTCGATGATAAAAGCAACGAGTTAAAAGATAATATGTACAGTGAAAAAGGAACCCTGCTTTTATCGGGCCAGTACAGCTATGAATATGATAAAACAGGCAACTGGACTAAGGAATGGTATTATGCGGACGGTAAACTGAAAGTTATTGAAAGGGCGATAGAATATTATTAAATGTAATAATATCTCAATTTGCTCTGCCATTCTCAGGCCCTTTAAAGTGTTTTAAGTGGAAATCGGCCTTTTAGATGTTTTGAGTGGAAATAAAACAAGGAGTGCTATTCCTAATCATTTCTAATTTTGCATTATCAGAATTATGGAATTCCAAAAAGTAACACCGGCTATAGTTGAATCTTTAATAGGGATTGCAGGGAAGGAATATGTCCTTACCGATATGGATTCGTTAAAACATTATGGCCATGATGAAACCGAAGACTTAAACTTTCCACCGCAGGTAGTTATCAAACCCCGCACAGCGGAAGAAATATCAAAGGTTTTAAAAATTTGTAACGATGAGCATATCCCGCTCACACCCCGCGGTGCAGGCACCGGATTGAGCGGCGGTGCATTGCCCGTTTTTGGCGGAATTGTTCTCTCCATGGAACGGTTTAATAAAATATTGAATATTGATGAAAGGAACCTGCAAGCCACCGTTGAGCCGGGCGTAATCAACCAGGTGTTCCAGGAAACGGTAATGGAAAAAGGATTGTTTTACCCACCCGACCCGGCGAGTAAAGGCAGTTGCTTTTTAGGCGGAAATGTGGCCGAACGTGCTGGCGGACCCAAGGCTGTGAAATATGGCGTTACGAAAGATTATGTATTGAATTTGGAAGTTGTTTTGCCGACAGGAGAAATCATTTGGACGGGGGCCAATGTGCTTAAAAACTCTACAGGTTATAACCTTACGCAACTAATTACAGGCAGTGAAGGCACGCTTGGTATTATTACCAAAATAGTTTTCAGGTTGATACCCTTACCTAAGCATAACCTGTTAATGCTGGCTCCCTTCTTTTCTGCGATTAAGGCCTGTGAAGCTGTTTCAGCAATATTCAGAGCAGGTATTACGCCATCGGCGATGGAATTTTTAGAGCGCGATGCCATTGACTGGGCGTTGAAATATGTAGATACATCAGCTATCAGCCAACAACTGTTAGCTGTTAGCCATAAAAAAGAAATTCAGGCGCATTTAATTATAGAGGTTGATGGTAACGACCCCGATGTTTTGATGAAGGAATGCGAACAAATTATGGAAGTGCTTCAACAATTTGAATGCGATGAAATACTTTTTGCCGAATCGCAGGAACAGAAAAACGCATTGTGGAAAATGCGCCGTAGTGTGGCAGAAGCGGTAAAAACACATTCTGTTTATAAAGAAGAAGATACCGTTGTACCCCGCGCGGAATTACCCGTTTTATTAGCTGGGGTAAAAGAAATTGGCAGGAAATATGGTTTTCAATCGGTGTGTTATGGACATGCCGGAGATGGCAACCTGCATGTGAATATTATTAAAAATAATTTGAGCGACGAAGATTGGAAAGTGAAACTTCCGCAAGGTATCCGTGAAATATTTGAACTTTGTGTAAAATTGGGCGGAACCATTTCAGGCGAGCATGGCATAGGTTGGGTTCAAAAAGACTATATGGATATTGCATTTACGGAGAAATCAAGGTCCTTGCAGAAGCAGATAAAATCGGTATTCGACCCGAATGGAATTCTAAACCCCGGTAAAATCTGGTTATGAAAAAAATATTAAAATCGAGGATAGTAAAAAACTTTATCAGCCACTTTGCGCAAGGGCTGATAGTGATAGCGCCTACCGTAATTACGGTTTTTGTTTTTTACAGGTTATTTATATTCGTTAATACCACTTTCCATTTTCCAAAAATAGTTAACCCCTATCTCGATCCATTCATTATAATCATTGGTATCATTTTATTAATATTTTTAATAGGTAGGCTTTCTGCTTCCATATTCTTTACACCGGTATTGGTAAGGGGCGAAAAAGTGGTGGAACGAGTACCATTCATACGTGTGGTATACTCTGCCGTTAAAGACCTTTTCTCCGCTTTTATCGGAAATAAAAAGAAATTTAACCGCCCTGTTTTAGTTACGATTGATAAAGCCAACGACATTAAACAAATAGGGTTTGTAACACAAACTGACTTATCAAGCATGTCTATTCAAGGGGAAATGGTTTCTGTTTATTTGCCTTTCTCTTATGGCTTAAACGGCAAGCTGGTTATTATGCACAAAGACAGCGTTCAGCCGTTGGATGTTTCAGCTGCCGAAGCTATGAAGTTTATAGTTTCGGGCGGTGTAACGCATGTAGATTAAATAGAATGAGTGCTGATCCATCAATAACAAATCTGCCCCAAACCCGCCTTAGGCGGACTTTGGGGCAGAAGAAATATATGCCCTATCTTATTGCATTGGCAGGGGCTTTGCTCTTCCTGCCATTTCTTGGCAAGGTGCATTTATTTGATTGGGATGAAATAAACTTTGCAGAATGTGCCCGCGAAATGCTGGTTGTAAAAAAGTATTTTTTAGTCACTATAAACTATCAGCCATTTTGGGAAAAACCACCACTTTTTATATGGATGCAGGCCCTTTGCATGAATATTTTAGGGGTTAGTGATTATGCGGCACGCTTGCCCAACGCCATCTGCGGAATTGCCACTTTGGTGGTTTTGTATAAAATAGGAACACTTGTTAAAGACAGCCGTTTCGGGCTATTATGGGTATTGGCGTATGCCGGCTCCTTGTTGCCACATTTCTATTTTAAATCGGGTATCATTGACCCCTGGTTCAACTTTTTTATCTTCACAAGTGTTTACTTTTTTATGCGTGTACAAATGCAGAAAAAGCAATTAGTAGTGGGGAAATCCAATCTTTTTATTGTACTCTCCGCATTCCTGCTGGGCCTTGCAATTATTACCAAAGGGCCCGTAGCCTTGCTTATTTTTTCACTCTGTTTTATCATTTATTGGTTTATTGAAAAGAGAAGAGCTGTTTTAAGTTTTGGAGAGTTATCTCTCTTTGCAATAGTGCTTATATTCTCAGGCGGATTGTGGTTTTTTGCTGAAGTTATTACCGGCCACAGCGATGTAATTATGCAATTCATCAATTACCAAATCCGGCTTTTTAAAACAGAAGATGCCGGGCATGGCGGGCCTTTTTATTTTCATGTAATTATTTTGCTGATAGGCTGCTTTCCCGCCTCCATATTTGCATTCAGGGGTATGAGTTCGGAAATGAAAGACGATGAGAAAGGGCGGGAAATATCATTGTGGATGGGCCTATTATTTTGGGTAACGTTAATTTTATTCTCTATTGTAAAGACCAAAATCATTCACTATTCCTCGCTTTGTTATTATCCGCTTACCTATTTTGCCGCTTTAGCCATGAGCAATTTGATGGATGGCGAAGTGAAGTGGCGGAAATGGATGAGTTGGGGATTATGTATTACCGGTGGATTGATTGCCATTGCTTTGATTGGCTTGCCTATTGCCGGAATGAACGCACAGGCCATAATACATAGCGGCATCCTGAAAGATCCTTTTGCGGCAGCTAATTTAGAAGCAGGCATTCATTGGTCATATGCAGATTGCCTTTTGGGATTATTTTTACTTATTACTTTAATAGCTTCTATTATATTTCTTCATAAAGGCAAAATTAAACGAGGAATATTGACTATGTTTTTCGGCAGCCTTATTTCTACAAACCTTGCACTGGCAGTAATTACCCCAAAGATAGAACTGCTTAGCCAACAAGCCGCTATTGACTTTTACCAAAGTTTGAAGGGCAAGGATGTATATGTTACAACTATCGGTTTTAAAAGCTATGCCCACTTTTTTTATTCGGATGAACAGCCGAACCCCAATGTAAATAGTACCGACCAGGATTGGCTGCTGAAAGGCGATATAGATAAGCCTGTTTATTTTGTTTGCAAAGTAAATAATGCTGCAGATTGGGAAAAATGGTATCCTCAACTAAAAGAACTTTATCGGAAAAACGGATTTGTTTTTTTGGAAAGAACAGTAGAAAAGAAATAAATACATTTACCACCCCTGCACCCCTCTCTGCTTGCAGAGAGAGGGAAAGTCATATTGTAATTGTTTTGTATTTGCCCCTTCTCTATTTTATAGAGAAGGGGTGGGGGATGAGTAGAAAAGAAATAAATATTTGTTAAAGGAAGTTAATAAAACCACTTTGTAAAATTCTTTTCTTTTAATTTACTGTAACTATTCAGCCCATTCATACGTCAAGCGGATAATTAATAGAATTTATGCGGAAATTCTGTCTACTTTTATTTACATTGATTGGATTAAGCGCCAGCTCGCAAACCAACCCCGACAGCGGCAAAAACAGCTATGCGTTAAAGGTGTTTTTAGATTGCAGCTATTGCGATATGGATTACTTGAGGACCGAATTGACGTTTATTGATTATGTGCGCGACCGGATGGAAGCACAGGTAGATATAATAGTATCTTCCCTGCAAACGGGCAGCGGAGGTACGGAGTACACCTTTGTATTTAAGGGGCAGCAAAAATTTGCGGGACAAAATGACACATTACGGTACAATGCTACCTCATTTGCGACAGATGATTTAACACGAAAGGGAGTTGCACAGACCATAAAACTTGGACTTACACGATACATTGCAAAAACATCCTATGCCAGTAAATTAAATATTTCCTTTACAAAAGATACAGCCCACACTTCCAACCAGGTAAATGTTAACCCGGCACTTGATAAATGGAAATCGTGGGTATTTACATGCGGGGGGTATGGGAATTTTAACGGGCAGCAACTTACCGGAACAACCAATGTTAATGGAGTGTTGCAGGCTAGCAAAGTTACACCTGACTGGAAAGTTAGCCTTGGCGTTAATATAGGCTATAATTATGGTTATTATATCATTTCACCCGATTCCACCATTAAAAGCATATCGCAATCTGCAACCTTTAACGGGCTTTATGTAAAAAGCATGACTGAACATTTTTCGTGGGGTATAAACGCTACTGAAACCAACAGTACATTTAATAATATTGAACATCAGGAAAAATTGCAACCGGGATTCGAATACTCCATCTTTCCATACAGTCAGGCTACGCATAAGCTCTTCCGCCTGCTTTATTATTTCACTTTTGAAAATTCAAGATATGAGGATTCCACCATCTACGGCAAAACCCATACGTTTTATTTAGGGCAGGAATTACTTGCATCGGTTAATTTCAAAGAACCATGGGGTTCGCTTTTTCTTTCGCTGGATGGCTCAAATTATTTTTATGATTTTTCAAAGAATAACCTTACCTTTTCCACCGGGTTCAGCCTCAATCTGTTTGAGGGCTTCACGCTCGCTGTAGGTGGTTCTGCATCCATTGTAAACAACGAAATATACTTGCCCGCCGATGGGGCTACGGAAGCCCAAATTCTGTTAAGCACAAAAGCCCTGCCTACCCCTTACCAATACTATTTCTTTGTTGGTATTAAGTACAGCTTTGGTTCCATCTACAATAATATTGTAAACCCCCGATTCAGCCCGAATAGTTATAATCTTAATTTCGGGTTTTAATTTTTTTGCCGCTCATAAAGCCTGTAATCGGGCCGAATTAATACCTTTGCGTATCCGTCATTGCGAGGAACGAATCAATCCCTGTTAATAAAGTTATAATTGAGATTGCTTCGTTCCTCGCAATGACGATTGCAATAGACTTTACGAACTTTTATCTTTATACTTTTAACTGATTATGGCGTGTAGTGGATGTTCAACGGGTAGGGGAGGCAGTAGCGAAGGTGGCTGCAGCAGTGGTGGCTGCAATAAAATGAACGTGTTCGACTGGCTTGCCAATATGGAGCTTCCAAACGGGCAAAAGCCTTTCGATATTGTAGAAGTACGCTTTAAAAACAGCCGAAAGGAGTTTTTCAGGAACCGTAATAATTTGCAATTGCTACAGGGTAACATTGTTACTGTAGAAGGTGTTACCGGCTTTGATGTGGGAGTTGTTTCCGTTGCCGGAGAAACAGCCAGATTGCAACTGAAAAAGAAAAAAATGTCGGAAGACGATTCAAGTATAAGGAATATTTTAAGGAAATCGACCCCGAATGATATCGACAGGTGGAAGGAAGTTCAGGAGCTTGAAAAGAGCATCATAGTAAGGGCGCGCACACATGCCACCAATATGAAGCTCGACATGAAAATTAACGATGTGGAAATACAGGCGGACAAATCGCAGGCATCCTTTTATTATACAGCTCCGGGCAGGGTCGATTTTCGGGAGTTAATCAAAGCATATAGTTCAGAATTCCGCCTGCGCATACAAATGTGGCAAATAGGCGAACGGCAGGAGGCAGGCCGCCTTGGCGGTATTGGTTCCTGCGGACTTGAACTTTGTTGTTCTACTTGGTTAACGGATTTTCGTTCGGTAAGTACTACTGCTGCCCGTTACCAGCAACTTGCACTGAATCCTGTTAAGTTAGCGGGACAATGCGGCAAATTAAAATGCTGCCTCAATTATGAATTAGATTCCTACATGGATGCGCTGAAAGATTTTCCGCAAACAATGGATTTAGATTCGCAAAAGGGTCGAGCCGTTCATCAAAAGACAGATATTTTTAAACGCACCATTTGGTATACTTATCTCGATGCTCCCGAAAACTTTATACCACTATCAGTAGAACGTGTAAAGGCCATTATTGATATGAACCAGAAAGGCAAAAAGCCCGAAACCATTGAAGATATGAAACTGGAAATGGCAAAAGAAAAAGAAGTGGGATATGTGGTTGGTGGCCCTAAGCAATTAAAAAGCAATAATAATAAAGGCCGGAATAATAACAGAAGACGTAGGGATAATTAATCCCCATCCTAAATATATATAATGGCTTTAAATAATTGCCAGTCGGGCTCCGACTAGTTACTTTTTATCCAGGAATCTTTACCAAACTTCTTGCTGAAGTTTTCCCGTTCAGCAATGGCTGCATCATGCGTTTGGAAATTGCCATAGCCTACCATATATAATCCGGCAGGGTTTCTGCCGACAATTGAAAGATGTAAATTCTGTTTGCTGAATTCGGCAATAAGGTTGTCAGCATTTTCCTTAATACTGAAACTACCTACAATAATTAAGTATTTGGAATTTGAAACAGTAGTTATGCTATTATTGGTAACAGGAACAGTTTTTGTAGATACGGCTGCTGTTTTAGGTGTTACAGGGGTTGGGACCGCTACAGGTGCCGACGCCATTACTGTTTTAGGAGCATCCGAAACTACCGTATGGAAAGGTTGGGAAGTAACTTCTGTTGGCAATGGTTTATATCGTGAGGGGGAATAAACATATTGCGCCGCTTCCTTTCTGTTGAAGAAATTGAAACTGGAGAAGCGCATATTGGTTTGCTTTTCCAGAATGTTGAAGAAGAATGCTGAAACCACTAATACCGCTATCACAGCGGCTGCCACATAGGTGCGTTCCTTTTTACGCTCATTGTAAATAGGTATTACAGCGGCTTCTTGTTCGGTTTTTTCTTTTTCAGCAATTGGCAAGTGGTAGAAAGCGGAAAGCCCGAATGAATCGGCTAAGTAATTCAGTTTATTATCCTGCTGGAAGATAATGTTGCCTCTTTCATCTACATACAGAAGCCCAATATTATCAAGGGTAAGACGCTTGTCCTTTCCAATGTCTTGCTTATAGCGGGTTACTTCTTTAGATATTGCATTTAACGCCTCGGCATAAGGCATTTTAAATTTGCCGGAAATATGATGCGCCAGCAATCCGTCGTTGCGGGTGAGGCCTTTATTAAAGAGGATGCGCTTAGCCGGAGGCTCGAAAAGATGCTTTACCGGGTCAATATTGGCAGGTGAATAGTTACATACAAAGCCTCCAAAATCAGGCACTATGACGCAATCGTGTTCAAATAACAGTTCCGATATATGTTCCTCTATTTTCATTTTAAACGAATGACCAAAGTTATACAAAATCCATGAATTGGCTGCAAAAAAGATTGGAACTATTGGAACGCGGATGACGCGGATTGCTTATGATAAACGCGGATAAAAACATTTGGAAACAATGGAAATCTTATTTAATCTTAAGCAATCCGCGTCATCCGCGTTCTATAGTATTCTATTGCATCTAAAGTTTCTCCTGCCTGATATCCTGCGACTCTACTTTATAATCGCCATTTTGGGAAACAACGCTATATGCCTCCAGCGAGGTCATTTTTGTATGCTTTACCTTATACATTAGCATTACTATCGGGCGGTCTTCAGGGTCGGTTGAATCTTTGGTGGAAATGCATTCGAGGGATGTTAAATTTCCAAAAGCATCTTTCAAATCCTTATATTTTTGGCTGCGCACATCTATAGATTCCCCGGCATTAAACTCATCGGTATAAAATTTGTTGGTGTTTGCATAATCGCCACTGTCAATCGTATGGATAAGGTTTTCCACCAATACTTTGGCTTTGCTTTGGTCCACTTTGCCGCAACCGAAACAGGCTATTGCAATTACGGGTAGAAGAAGAAAGAGTTTTTTCATAGTAGGAGGGTTTAGACAAAGATAGGAAAAATAGTTATGAATTATGAGTTATAAGTTCGTTCCATATTTTTAGTATCTTTAGCTTATGAAATCATTCTTTTCTATACTCCTTCTAATCTTTTCATTAAATTTCCTCAAGGCCCAAAACAACGATTCCATTTATACAGTGGTTCAGCAAATGCCAACTTTCTTTACCAATGTTGGTGCTTATATTTATGATAACATGAAATTCCCTGATATTAAAGTTGATTCAGAAGCAATCAATACTAGTGCATTTGTCAGTTTTATTGTAGAAAAAGATGGTAGTGTTTCTTCTGTAAAAATAATTCGCCCCTCTATGCCTGCAGTTGATTCTGCTGTTGTACGATGTGTTAAGAAAATGCCCAAGTGGCAACCCGGAATGCAAAATAATAAGCCTGTGCGAGTAATGTTTAAAGTTCCTCTTATCATTGATGTGAGGTAGTTTTCAGGCAAGCGCTAAAGGTCATAACTTATAACTCATAACTTATAACTGCAGTTTTCTTACCTTTGACGCTTATGCGAATAGCCATATATGGGAGGCCATCCCAAAATAACCGTTGTGAAGAGGCGAAAAAAATATTCGCCCAGTTGGATGTATTGGGTATTGAATACACCGTGCATCAGGTGTATTACGATTCGCTGAAAAATCAAATCAAGTTCCCTGCAAATTGCACCACTTTTTCTTCTGAACTGACCGATAAATCGGTGGATTATTTAGTCAGCATCGGTGGCGATGGAACCTTTTTGGAAAGTTTGCCATATATAGTGAAAGCTGGTATTCCGGTGCTTGGTATAAATACCGGTAAACTGGGTTTTTTATCATTGGTCCCGAAAGGGGATATTGAACCGGCAATTACGGCGTTGAAAGAGAAAAAATTCACTATCCAGAGCCGTTCGCTACTAAGTATAGAAACAGAAACTCCTGTTTTTGGTAAAAATAATTATGCTCTTAATGAGGTCTGTGTGCAGCGCAAGGATACCTCAACCATGGTTACCATACATACCTATATCAATGGCGAATTCCTGAATTCCTATTGGGCCGATGGGTTGATTATTGCTACTCCTACAGGCTCTACGGCGTATTCCTTAAGTTGCAGCGGGCCTATTTTACTACCCGAAGATTCCAGTTTTATTATTACCCCCATTGCCCCGCATAACCTGAACGTGAGGCCGGTTGTAATTCCCGACAGTTGCACCATCACCCTGAAAGTGGAAGGCCGCAACCCTACCTATTTAGTGTCGCTTGATTCCCGCTCGGTTCCTATGGACAGCCAAAAGGAACTGGTAATCAAAAAGGAATCATTTGGGGTTAAATTGATTCAGTTACCCGACTATAGCTTTGCCAAAACCCTTAGAACCAAACTGAACTGGGGCAAAGACTTGCGGAACGAATAGCTATTGGGGGTTTCACAAGCGGCACTATAATTACGAATATTAGTGCTGATTACCAATCTGTCACCGGACATTTTATTTTAGGGAAACCCTTTAGTAAGTAACTTTTTACTATAAAAGGAGTATAATAAAAGTCATTGTATTGATAAATGGTGTAATTTTATCAATATGTAATGCTTTTATATCCAAAGTTTCAATCCCCTGTTAGATTGAAATGATGGGTGTTTTTTATAATTTTGAAATAATGTCTTTGATATAGATGGCAAATAGTACTTCCGGTAAAAAAAGATTGGTTTTTCTGATAACCTCCATGGCTGTTTTAATAGTTGTCGAGTTATCGGCCCTTTTCTTTTTGAAACAAACCCTGTCATCAGAAAGGGTGCTTATAGGAGCAGAAGGCCTGTGGGCAAAGGCCGAGCGCGATGCTGTTTACAGGTTGAATAATTACGGGTTCACACAAGACGAAGATGAGTTTAAGCAGTTCCAGGAAAAACTGGCTATTCCCTTAGGTGACCGTAAAGCAAGAATGGCATTAGTGGCCCCAAACCCGGATTTGAATGCGGCAAAACAAGGGTTCATCGAAGGCCAGATTCATCCCGGCGAAATTGACGGGGTTATTACCCTGCTCACCCGTTTTCGGAAAGTGAGCAACATGAATAAAATGATGAGCATCTGGGAACTTGGCGATGGGTATATTATGCAGTTGCAGGATTTGGGAAACAAGTTGCACACGCAGGTTACATCAAGCAAAGTTTCGAGCAAGGAAGCCAATAAAACGTTGGACGATATTTATCTTTTGAACGAAAACCTGAATGTAATGGAAGATAATTTTTCATTCACATTGCAGGAAAGTTCGCGCGATATCGAGCAGTTAATGTTCATCATTATGGGCTCCTTGGCGCTTACGGTTTGGATATTGGTGTTTATAGTGGTGCTTTCACAAGGCTCGCGCACCGGTAAGGGAGTGAAAGATTTGGTACGCATAGCACAAAAAATTGCCAAAATGGATTTTACTTACAGGGCCAGCGTAAATTCTAATGATGAAGCGGGCCAATTGGCAATTGCGCTGAATACCATTACCGATAACTTTCAAAAAATAAATGATAACTTTAGTGGTACAGCGGGGGAATTAAAGAAAAGGAATGAGGAACAGAAACTGATGGAAGATGCGCTGAACAAACAAAAAGGTTTGTATGAAACCATGTTGAAAACGCAGAGTGAGTTGGGCGAAGGGGTATGTATTACAGAAGGCAAAAAAATTATTTATGTGAATGATGCCGTTTGTAAAATTTCGGGCTACTCCCGCGATGAACTTTCAGCTTTGCCCGCATTTTTAAATATTATAACCGAAGAAGGAAACCCGATTCATGCCGATGGCGACAGGGAAAAAACGGCTGCCGAAAAGGGCCTGGGGGCAGGCGAAATTGAAGTATTGAGGCGCGACGGCGAAAGGATTGTAGTGGAGTACCGTGTAAAGAATTTCTTTCTGGAAGGAAGGAACCAAACCATTTCCATTATCAGGGATGTTACTGAAAAGAAACGTGCAGACGAACAACTGCGCCAGGAAAAGGAAAGGGCAGAAAGTGCCGAAATAGCAAGGAAAGTGGGCGAACAGTTTTTGGCAAACATGAGCCATGAGATTAGAACGCCGATGAATGCCATATTGGGCTTTACGGATGTGCTTATTAAAACCCCGTTAACGCCCGAACAAAGCCAATGCACGGATGCCATTAAAACATCGGGCGATAATTTACTTGTTATTATCAATGATATTCTCGACTTCTCACGGATGCATTCCGGCAAATTGCCGATAGAGGAAAAGGAATTTAAACTCACAAGTATTATTTCCAACTGTATTGAGCTGATGCTGCCAAAGGCTATGGAAAAGGGTTTGCAGCTATCATCCACGGTGGATAAAAACGTGCCCAATAATTTAATTGGCGACCCCACACGTTTAACACAGGTATTAATAAATCTGGTTTCTAACAGCCTTAAATTTACAGAAAAGGGCTACGTGAGTATTATTGTAAGAAAACTAACTGACCGCAACACCAATGTGGAACTCGAGTTTTCGGTGAAGGATACCGGTATCGGAATTTCACAGGATAAACTCTCTTCAATTTTCGATGCCTTTATTCAGGCAGATAATGCTACCGCACGCAAATACGGAGGCACCGGACTCGGACTGGCGATTGTAAAACAGTTGGCCGATTTGCAGGGTGGAAGCATTTCAGTTACCAGTGCTGAGGGCGAAGGTTCCTGCTTTAATTACAGGATAACCTATGGCAAGGGAAATAAATCGACTGACCCGATTAACCCGCCAATTCCGGAAAAGGAAATGACGTTTACCATTAAAGATGTTAAGGTATTGGTTGTGGAGGATAATGCCATAAACCAATTACTTATTAAAAAGATATTAGGCAAATGGGGCTGGAAATTTGAGGTGGCCGAAAACGGCCTTGTAGCTCTTAAACTTATGGAGTATAATGATTTCGACATTGTGCTGATGGATATTCAACTGCCCGAAATGAATGGCTATGAAGCCACCCAGATGATACGCACCAAAATGCCCGCGCCCAAGCGCAATATCCCCATCATAGCTATGACTGCAAACGTTATGGCCAGCGAAGAACAGAAATGTTACAGCGCCGGCATGAACGATTATATTTCAAAGCCATTCAACAGTAAAACACTCTATACAAAGGTGGTTACACTGCTGAATAAGAAAAACACGTTTGCTAATTAAGTAGGGTTTTAATTTTCCGGAGATAATGCAAATAACTTTGTATCAATTAGTAAGGTAATTGATATTTTTCTACATTTGTACCCAACTACCTGATGAAAAAGACAGCGTTTTCACTACTTGCATTTTTGTCTTTCTCCTTTTCTGCGCTGCGTGCGCAAATAGGGGCACAGCTATCATTGGTGGCTCCTACGGGATATTATTCCTATTTGTTGAAACCCGGAGTAAGTTTTGAAATTGTAGGCAAATATGGGGAAGCGGACAGTTATTATTCTTTCGGAGCATCCATAGGCTATTTCAGTTTATCTGCCACGCAAGATACTTTTCACAATACATACGGTGTGGGCGGGCCCAATAATGCCCTTTGTCCGGGATATTCGGTAATTCACTCCTTTGAAGAACTCTCATTCGGCATTACCAATGATTTGAAGCTGATGCCAACAAAAAAATTTTCACCTGTAATTGGATGCGACCTTAATTTTTCGGGCATCCAGATTTCAGAGGACGATTATGCGGAGACGTTAGAACTGTCCAGCGACAACGGAGAAGATTACTGGTTAATTTCCATTGTTCCCAGAATAGGATTACAGTATAAAATCAACGATAAGTTTTTCCTTTCGGCTTTTTTTGGCAGAAGCCTCAGTTTTGTGGGTACTGCTAATGCCCAGCAATATGATAAAACGTCTATCTGTTTTCAATATTCTCTTGAATAATGCGGAAAGCGTACATTAAATATTTGTTCTTCATTCCTGCATTAGTTGCATTAGGGGGTTGTTCCAAACCATACTCTGAAACATTGCCCGCAGTGCAGATTAATTCCGTATCGGCTTATGGAATGGTAGATTCTGTTTTAGTAACCGCAACTGTTACTTCGCAAGGCGCCGGACCTATAGAATATGAAGGGTTCAGTTTCAGCAATACACCAACCTTCGATTTATTATCGCGACAGGTATTATTGTATTCCACCGCCACCACCTTTTCAGTTGTTTTGCCGGCATATCAAGACAGTACGTTTTACTTTGAAGCTTTTGTTGCAAATCAATATGGTTATGGTGTAAGTAAATCGTATGCGTTTACCGTCCCGACTGCAAAACCCGATTCGGCGCCATGCAGCATTCCTCAAAATACCGTAGAATTCCAGGGCAATTATACACCATCTGATATCTTGTGGGGAGGTTCTCCTCCTTACGGTTCTTTTTATGTAGAAGCCGATTTTGGATTTTCCAATGCGTTGGATATTTATTTTAATCAGGTTCCTACCAATGGTGAATACAATGTACTTAATAATATCGATTTTACTAACAGTACAAGTAAATATGCCGTCACTTTAATACTGAATTTAAACTCCGGATTCAATTCATATGGAATTAATGAAGGCGGCTATGTTTATATATCGCAAAACAGTAACGGCTCAACAACAGTTTCTTTTTGTTCTTTATCGGTCAACATTAATTCTGTTAACTATCCCTTATCGGCGAAAATTACGTTCAACTAAGCGCATTTTCCCTTACTCGAACGAGATTTGGTTATAGCTGAAGTCAACCGTAATTTTATTGAATTTTTGCAAAACAGCTTCCCCCAGCAATAGACCATTGTATTCGGTATGAATTACCAAGGAATTTACATCGGTGAGAACTTTGCCGCCTAATTTTACCGATTTGAGATGGATAAAACTGCCGGTAACGGAAGTTCCGCTTGCGCCGGTGGTGCGGGTATCATTTACATAATCGGCATCCGAAATTTTTCCCTGAAGTTTTAAATAGTTTATAAAATCTTCTGAAACGCAAAAGCTGGCTGCCCCGGTATCAAATATCATGTCGGTAGGTTCGCCGTTAATTTCAACTTTCATCATGCATTTGTTTTGCTTCACGGTTATGGGCATATCCCGTGCATTAACAAAAGTCGAGGTGTTATCTGCGGGTTGCGTATAATATTTGTTTTTGTTCCTGCTATTTCCGGAATACGAATTGTTCTTATAGCGGATTAAGGTCAGCATAAATGTTTGGTTGTCGATTATAACTTTGCCAAACCTGCGGAACACTTCCATGCCCAGCAATGGCATTGCATTATTGGACGGTGAAACTGAAACAGGTACGTTAAACATAATCTGGTTGCCCAACCGCAGCGTTTTAATGCTCACCATTTTTACATCATAATTTTTTGTGGTGATGTCATATTTCTGCGAGTTTTTCAAAAAATCCTGGTCATTATCCAATGTTCCTTTGCGTTGTATTTCTTCGTTCATGCGTTGGGGAATATTTATTCCATCGCAACCAAAATCAAGCACGAACCATTCTTTCACTCCGTCTATATTCACAGGCACATAATACATGTTATATGCCCTGCGCTCCATTTGTATTCGGATAGTATCATTCACATGCATCAGTTCGGGCGAGTTTTCGCCATCATCGAAATAGTAACTATAGTAAGCGGGTTGCAACTCAACTGAACGGCTTATGTCGGACATGGCGTAGTCATATTGTTTCAATGCCTTTTCAGCAATGCCGCGATACAGATAAGCCTCGGCAAAGTTCGGGCTGAGGTCAATGGCTTTGTTAAAATCATACACCGCTTCATCATAGCTGCCCATAGCTTTGTAGGTCTTTCCGCGGATATTATAGGCGCCGGCATTGTTTGGGTCCGATACAATAGCCTGATTGCTGTATGTAAGTGCGCTGTAATAATTCCGCTTTTTATATTTAATGCGGGCCAGTTCTTTAAATGCCAATGCATAGCCTGGATTCAATTTGGTAGCTACATCAAAATATTGCAAGGCTTTGTTAGTGTCGAGCTGGTAATATTCCTCCATCAGGCCCAGGCCATAATAGGCCGTAGCGGAATCAGGAAGCGTTTTAACGGCCTCGGTAAAGTTTTTGTAGGCAATGCCATACTCCCGCACATTAATAGCATTAAAGCCTTGCCGTATGATGTTTTGCGCAAAGGCGTGCTGCGCTGCAAAGCATAAGAATAACAGCAGATATATTTTTGAAAAATATAAACGTTTCATTAAGACAGGAAAGAGTTTCAAAGGTAAAGATAATTTGTGTGGGCATTGAGTTAATGCTCATTTCTACCATTCAATAAGTAAAACATACCATTCACCGCTAAAAAACTGCCGTATAATAAATGGCAGTATTTTATGAAATATATAATATTATATTTGTATTGAAAATGAATACGTAAAATAAATTTCATGAAAAACATATTTCTTATTGGTGCCTTCACACTTTTGTTGGTTCTTAGTTCAAATCTATCCAATGGGCAAACATGGCAATGGGGCAGAAGCTCGGCAGGCAGTGTTGGCGGTAACGCGGGATACAGGGTTGCAACGGATAATGAAGGAAACGTATACATGACCGGGTACTATGTATCAAGCTATATTGTTTTTGGAGCCGACACCCTGGAAGATGCAGGAAACGGAGATTTATTTTTAGTAAAGTATGATGCTTCAGGAAACTTAATTTGGACGAGGTGGGCCGGTGGAACAGGAGTTGATATGCCCGAAGGAATTACGCTCGATAAAAAGGGGAACATATATTTGACAGGTGGCTCACACAGCCCTTACATTGTTTTTGGGAATGATAC
Organism: uncultured Bacteroidota bacterium; assembly: GCA_903916255.1. Taxonomy (GTDB): domain Bacteria; phylum Bacteroidota; class Bacteroidia; order JABEUT01; family JABEUT01; genus JABEUT01. The sequence continues at coordinate 16,194 of CAIWVW010000087.1, read as the reverse complement.
CGTATGGAAAGTGACAGCAGGAATAGGCGTTGCATGGACCGTAAAATACAATGCGAACGGCAATGTAATTTGGGCAAAAGGAATAAGAGGTACCGGCGGTTGCGATGCGGGCGAGGGTGTTGCGGTGGATAAAACAGGGAATGTTTATGTTACGGGTAATTATTGGGATTCTGCGGTTTACTTTGGGAACGACACGCTCCTGTGCGTTACACCCGGAGCGCAAGATGTTTTTGTTGTGAAATATGACTCAGCAGGAAATGAAGTATGGGGCAAAACTGCAGGAAGTGTAAGTGTAGATTTGGCAGGTGGCATTGCTTTTGACAGTTTGGGCTATATTTATATTACCGGCCAATATGGAACTCCGTATATACCTTTTGGGAAAGATACATTAACCGACAATTATTCGGGAACCTCCTGCACATTTGTGGTGAAGTACGACTTAAGCGGTACCGTAATCTGGGCCAAAAGCGGAACCGGTGTTAAAGGAAGTGCGGGAGTGGGTATTGAGGTTGGCGATAACCATAGTATTTATGTAGGTGGAAATTATTTTGGTTCAAGCATAGTATTTGGAAAAGATAGTTTAACCACCAACTCCGGCAATTTAGGCGAAGCATATCTTATTAAGTTTGATACCACAGGTTATATGGTTTGGGGAGCCCAGTCAGGCAATGGCGCAAATGTATTATGTGCAGGTATTGCAGTAGATGGAATTGGGGATGAATATATCACAGGACATTATTCGAATGCGGCGATTTTTGGCTCAGATACTTTAACAACAACAGCAACGGGCGAACCTATGTATATTGCTGAATTCGATTTAAATGGCAATCCGTTGGCAGCATATACCTGCACCAAGAGTTTCGGAACTCCTTCTTCCGACGGATATGGAGTGGCAGCAAATACTACAGGAGACGTATATGTAGCCGGTGATTTTGGCACAAAAGTTATTTTTGGCTCTGATACATTGTCCACTTCTGGTTCAGGCCATGATGTTTATGTCGCAAAGCTTTCACATACTACGGATGGAATTCAGCCTGTGAAGAATTGGGATAAAATCGTCATTTACCCTAATCCGTCTCCCGGTACATTTACAATTCAGTTACCAAGTGCCGGGAGTAAGTCATCTGTAGAAATTTATGATGTGCTGGGAGAAAAAGTATATTCAGAATTGTCGGTTGTTACTGATAAATTGTCCATTAATCTCAGCAATCAACCAAGCGGAATCTATCTGTATAGGGTGTTAAACGAGAATCGAGATTTACTTGGGGAAGGGAAAGTAGTGATTCAGAAATAAAAATATCCCGCCAGGTATCCCGAGAGGATTAAATACATTTTTACCACTAAGTTCACAAAGAAACAGCCCACAAAGGTTCACGAAGGAAATGCAGGACAAGAGTTTTTTGTTACTTTTGTTAGAATTGAATGTTTTTGGAAGCCATGAAAAAAATATCATTATCAATTCTTATTTTCTTTGTTTTCTCTGTTTTGTGTTTTGGGCAAAGTAAAGTGGATTCGGCCTTTCATAAGCAAAAAACTTCAGCATATGTCTCTTCCAATTTTGGTTTGGGTATTCCGACAAATGGATTTTATATGGAGGAATTATCAGGAGGACCCGGAGCAGGGAGTTATGGAACAATGGGCTATACCATGAATATTTCTGGTGGGATTCCTATTGCCCATAGTCATTTTGGAATAACTGGGTTGATTAGTTATAATGCCGAACCTTTTAATGTAAATCAGTGCTTCTTAGATTTATGTGATAAAACGAATACCAATCAATTAGTTTCCAGTAGCTACTCTGATTTTAAAGAGATGTTGTTAATGGCAGGGATATTTTTTTCTACAGGAGGCAAGCATAAAATTGATTTCAAACTTTTGACAGGAGATAAGTTATCTTCAACTGCAGGATATTCATTAATGGGAACCTCAAGCTCTACTTATGGGGTAGGTCTCCCTGGTGGAGGTGTAAGTACTTATACCAGTACAGAAGATATAACTTCATCTCTGCAACAAGTCACTTCTTCTGAAATAGCTTTTGATTTTGGGGTTGATGTAAGATTTATTCAAGGGGCGCATTTTTTCGCGGTGTTGAGTAGTGATTTTATGTGGTCACAAGCATATATTAATACGACATACAATGAGAGTAATCAATATAATGCTATTTGGAGTGGATATCCCGGACATTATCGCGTAAACTATAATCTATTAAGTTTCACGGCAGGAATAGGTTATAAATTTTAAAACAAAAAAATCCCCTCAGTTTCCTGAGAGGATTTTCTATTTTAATCTAAAACCTTATTTGATTACTTGGCTTTAATAAGCACTTCGTCAATCATGCCATAGTCTTTGGCTTCTTGTGCGGTCATCCAATAGTCGCGGTCACTGTCGGCATATACCTTGTCGTAGGTTTGTCCGGAGTGCTTTGCAATTATTTCATATAATTCTTTCTTCAACTTCTGAATTTCCTTGGCGGTAATTTCAATGTCTGATGCTTGTCCTTCCGCTCCGCCCATAGGTTGGTGAATCATAATGCGGGAGTGCGGCAAAGCGGTTCTCTTTTTAGGAGCTCCGGCGCACATAAGCACGGCAGCCATACTGGCAGCCATACCGGTACAAATGGTTGCTACTTCAGGAGCAATGTATTGCATGGTATCATAAATGCCAAGCCCTGCATATACTGAGCCGCCCGGAGAGTTCAGGTAAATCGAGATTGGTTTCTTTGAATCGGCCGATTCTAAGAAAAGCAATTGGGCCTGGATGATATTGGCAACATCATCATTGATGCCTACGCCCAAAAAGATAATCCTATCCATCATCAAACGGGAGAATACATCCATTTGTGCAACATTCAACTGACGTTCTTCAATAATTGTAGGTGAGATATAATCGCTAACAGTTGAACTTAAGCGCCCGTTAAAGTGCGAGGTAAAACGGTCGTAGGTTAAGCTGTTTATGCCTTTATGCCTTGTAGCATATTTCCGGAATTCATCTTGTTTAAACATGTCTTTATTAAGTTATGAGTTATATACTATTTTGCAGACTCTGTTAATTTATCGTAATCATCACGTTTTACTTCCTTCGGTTCAATCGTATATGTTTTACGCAACAAATCTAACAGTTTCGATTCATAAAGACGCTCGTACATACGATTTACTTCTTTTTCATCTTGCAGCAAGCGTTTGCTTGCCATATCAACCTGTTCGTGCGGAACGCCATGGCCCATATACCTGTGCGCCAGTTGGTGAGCATATTCCTGTACTTCTTCTGGAGTAACAGTAATATTATTGTCTTTGTAAATCTTATCTTCAATCAATCTCCATTTCAACGATTGGGTATACGCTTCAAATTCCATATTGAACTGGGCCTCGCTGAGTGGTTCTTTGTTCACCCTCATAAGCCATTTCTTTAAGAATTCTTCCGGCAATGTGATGGAGGTATTCTTTATTAAATGCTCTACCATATCATTGTTCAGCTTCCTTTCGCCTTTAGGTGCAAAGATGGACATCAATTCCATTTTCAAATTCTTGCGGAAATCTTCAGAGTTGTTCACCTTACCAGGTCCATAGATTTTATCCCACAGTTCCTGGTTTATTTCTGCCGGAACAATGTGGTGTATTTGGGTAACGGTAAACTGGAAATTATTGGTCAGTTTTTCGGCTGCATCTTTATTAATGCTGAACATAGAGGAAATCTCATCAGCGCTTTTGCTAAGCTCGGAAAGATTCAGAACAATTTTATCGCCCACTGCCTTGCCAATATATTTCGATTTGAATTCAGCGCCTACTCGTTTAACATTAATAATAGATGGCTTGAAAAGTCCACCGGCTAAAATTTCGCCGTTGGTATCCAATTCTACAAAGTCGCCGCCAATTAAATCATCGGCAGCCGACGATTCTGTATTTGAAACTACACCATAGCGATTAGTCAGTTCTTCGGTATACTCTTCCATCAACGATTCTTCAATCTCCGGTTGAAGCAAGGTAAACTTATGCTCCGCAGAAATTGGCACGCTGAAATCAGGCACTATGCCTACTTCAAAACCAAATTCGTGTTCTACTTCCTTATCTAAATCCACTTTGTTTTCCATAGGCAACGGTTCGCCTACTACTCTCAATTCATTATCCTTAATGTATTTGGTAAGGTTATCTGAAAGCAGTGTGTTTATTTCTTCCACCAGTACAGCTTTTCCATATCTCTTTTGGATAATAGACATGGGAACCTGTCCCGGGCGGAAACCGGGTATATTGGCCGTTTTGCGGTATTCTTTTAAGGTTTTATCTACTTTAGGCTTCCAATCTTCAGGAGCCAGTTTTATGCGGATTACTGCATGGGTGTTGTTAAGGTCTTCTTTAGCGATATTCATAATTAGTTCATAAAGTTTTTAAAGTTCATAAAATATAAAGTCAGTTTATAAAGTTATATAGTTCATAAAGTTTGCAAAGACGGAATAAGGTGTTTTGTATTTCACTTTATAAACTTTCAACTTTATAAACTTTTAACTCAGGTCGTGCGGATGAAGGGACTCGAACCCATAAGCCTCGCGGCACTAGTTCCTAAGACTAGCGCGTATACCAATTCCGCCACATCCGCATGTAAATTAAAATTGGGCTGCAAATATAGGTTTTTAAATATCTAATTGAAGAATAGTTTTCCGGAGGTGGAAAGATGAAGGGGTTTAGCCCTATTTTTCGGGAGAATAAAGTCCTTTGGCAACGCCTTCTACGGCATTTTTGGGTAATAGCCTGTTGGCAAATGCTCCTACTTTGTTTCCGACTCCGGGAATAACCTCCGCTTTGCCGCTAAGCAGGGCTTTAATTCCGAATTCAGCCACCACATTGGGCTGCATCTCGAATTTCTTGGCCTGTTTCACAATTTTATTCACCTTATCCATTCCGGCTCTTTCCATAAAATGGGTTTCCACAGCGCCGGGACTAAGACAGGTGACAGATACATTGCTGCCTTTCATTTCCTGGCGCAATGCCCTTGTAAATGAAAGTACAAATGCTTTAGTAGCCGAATAAACACCAAGATACGGCACTGCCTGATAAGCTGCGGTGCTGGCTATATTCAGTATATAACTCTTTCCTGAGTGACGTTTTAATAATGGCAACGCCAAATGGGTTAACTGAACCATGGTGCTCATGTTAAGCCACATCATATTCAGTTGCTCATCGAGCGAAAGTTTTTCGAATGCGCCATGTAAGCCATAGCCGGCATTATTTACTAATACGCTAACATCATACCCGCCCTTTTGGCACCAGGCAATAATATCTTCTGCGGCATCGGCAGCCGATAAATCGATGGCATTGTATTGTACTGAAACCCCATAGGTCTGTTCCAGTTCTTTAGCTATTTCTTTTAAAAGAGGTTCCGTTCTTGCCACTAAAAGCAAGTTGTATTTGCGCTTTGCTAAACTGACTGCTAATTCTTTTCCTATGCCTTTGCTGGCTCCTGTTATTAGTGCGTATGACATTATTTTTTGTCGAACTTGGCAAAAGCCTGAAGGTGATGGTAAATAGGGGTCTTCTTTTTGCCGTTTGGCATCTTTTTTTGTTTAGGCCCTGCCAAAATAGGAATATACATTATACGGCGGCGGCTCACTTCATCCTTAAAGTCGGAATGGCCCACACGGTGCCACATTTGTCCATGGTGAATTACCACATCTCCCGGGTCGGCAACAACAAGTACTTCGTCCTTATCTTCTTTAAAACTGCGGTAATACGTTTTGTGGAACAGCATACCCCACAGGTTTTGTTTATGGGTTCCGGGTATTACACGTAATCCACCGTTTATTTCCGATGATTTATCTAAATATACCCCAATATTCAACATGGGATATACTTTTTTAAGATAAAATACTTCACGGAGCGAATCGGTATGCCAGCCCATGTGTTTAAAACGGCTGTGTTTCGAGTTTACATAGTGATTAAATACCACTCCATCGCGTTCGTCTTCCGCAATACGGGCCGATTTATATTTCAATAAGTTTCTCAACCGCTGGATACGGTCATCAATTACCATTTGGTGGAGACGCTCGCTGTATTTCGATGTATGGGGAAATCGCTGAACAATACGTTGGCCGTTTTCATCATGTCCGAAAATAACCGGAATACCATTCACCATTTTATCTTTCGAAGCGATAAGTTTTTTCGAGGCATCATTATAGCCTTCAATCAGTTCGCTTACTTCCTGCGGGGAAAAAACGCCGGTGAAGTGTACAAAGCCATACTTATTAAAAAAGTCTAACTGTTCTTTTGTAAATGTACTCCCAAGGGTAAACTTAGGATAGTTTTTTAATGAGGGATTATCCATCTATTAGTTGTCGTGTTTGGCTTGAGGGATGCAAAAATATAAAAAAAAACCTTTGCGGACAGGTTAAATACTTTTCAGGTGACGGACACACAAGGCATTTACTATACCATAAATTCTAAATATGCACGTTATGAGCAAGTTAAAATTTTTATTTCTTTATTTTTATGTGCAATTTCTCCGTCATGCCGTCCGCCTCTTTTCTGTTAAAAATCTGTCCTTTTAAATTTCTTTATGCTACACTTTTATGGAGTATTTATAATGCTTAATATACTACCTTACTAACAGAAAAACAACCAATTACACTATTGCAGCAATTTTGAAACCACTGCTGCGAATAAGTTGTGTGGCAAATGTGTAATAAATGCGGAGCATTTATTTAGAGATAAGATATGAGAGATAAGAGATGACCTCATGGGCTTAATTTTGAGTAGTCAAATGCTTATCTCTTATCTCTGTATTTATATTATCTTTGTTTTACACCAATAGGCTCTTTATGAGGAATTTTAAGGTTTTAGTTTTTGTGGTTTTTATGTTGGGGTGTGGGCGCAGTGAGGGGCAGAGTTGGGTGTGGGGGAGTCAGGGAGTTGACGCCACCAATGGTGATGTAGAAGGCTGGAATTTAACCAAAGATTATAGATGTAACCTTTATTTGACAGGAGATATAAGGGGCAGTTGTAGTTTTGGATCTCTAGTAATGCATGCAAGTAGTCCAGGTGGTTCTATTTATATTGCAAAATTTGATTCTAATGGAAATCCCATTTGGGAAAATGTATCTACAGGATATGGAGGAGGTGATTTATATGGGAGTACTACGGATAAAGGTGGTAATACATATAGTACAGGTGTATTTGTTGACACAATGGATTTTGGCTCTTATAAAATATTTTCACCATTTACACAAAATATTTTCCTTGTGAAATATGATACCGGTGGCTATGCTAAATGGGCAATACAAGGTCACGAGTCTAGTGTAAATTGTCGACCAGTTTCAGAATCTGTTGCAGTAGATAGTAATGGGAATGTATACATTTCCGGCTATTTCAACGACACACTTGTATTAGGAATTGACACTTTGAAATCGATTCTTGCAGGTGCTTTTTTTATTGCCAAATATGATTCTTCTGGCAATTTTAAATGGGCCCATCAATCTCTGTCAGGGACTAACTCTCAATATGCGAGAGGGTTTGGAGTTGCTGCCGATAAATTGGGAAATGCATATGCAACTGGATATTTCTATCAGGATATGTACATAGGTAATGATACGTTGGCGAATGGCGGTTTCTTTTTACTTAAATATGATTCTATTGGTAACCTAATTTGGGCAACCAAAACTATTACTTTTTGTATACCAGCTACAATAATATTAGATAATGAAAGGAATATTTACATAACAGGATTTTTTGGTGATTCTGTGCAATTTGGGGCGTTTGATTTCCACGGAAATATTCATCATAGTATTTTTTTAGTGAAATATAATTCGGTGGGAAATGTTGTTTGGGCAAATGCGGGTATATCTAATGATTCTAATGGTTGGTCCGGATATTCATTAGCTATTGACAAGAGCAAGAATGTTTATCTATCATGCGGAGAATATGGCAATCGATTACGTGCAAAAGTTATTTTCAATAGGGATACTTTTGCACTTGATAGTGCAACCGATGCATTGCTTGTTGCCAAATTTGATTCAAATGGAAAAATGCTTTGTGGCTCAATACTTCCTTCTGGAGGCGATGATAATTCAGGTATTACTCTAAATCCTTCAGAGACATTTGTATATGTAGGTGGTGATTTTTGGCAAAATGTTATAGTAGGAAAGGATACATTGTATGAGATACCTTATAGCGAAGAATACCCATTTATAGCTAAATGGCAACCATGCAGTGATACCAATATTACAACCTCCATTCCCCCAATCTCCACCTCCCCCTCCCTCACCCTTTTCCCAAACCCCAACACCGGAGCGTTCACGTTGGAAGTGAATAGTGGGCAGGGGTTAGTGGATAGTAAAATGCAAGTGGAGGTATATAATGTGCTTGGAGAAAAAGTGTATTCCTCAAACTACTCCCTATCCACTAATCACTATTCACTTGATTTAAGTTCTCAACCGAATGGAATTTACTTATACCGGGTAATGGATGATAGTGGGGCGTTGGTAGGTAGCGGCAAATTTGTTATTCAAAAGTAAAAACTCTGTGAACCTCTGTGGTACTCCTGGATTCCTCTGTGTAAGAATCTCATTAAGTCAAATAAAATTCTTACACAGAGTTTAACAGAGAAAATACATCACAGAGTTACACAGAGTAAAACCCATAAATTATTTTCGTGAAAATCTGTGTTCTCCGTGCCTCCGTGGTGAGTATTTACTTCGCTTCCTTAGGCGGCCAGCTTGCCATTGCCGGGTTATGGAATGGGCGTGTGGCAGGCACTATGGTTTTAATAATAGAGTCGTAGCGGGTTTCATCATTCAATAATGCAATGCCTTTTGCAGCTTCTTTATCGTTTTTAAGTCCCACTTCAATACGGCCTTTGTCATAATAATAGCGCGATGCAATTTCTTCTTCCAGTAATTCTTTTATTTCGTCTTTGTTTTTAATCAGGTCATTTTTCTTGGCCTCATCAATGTCGCTGGTAATTTTTGCATAAGCATCTTTCAGGTCGTCGTAATAGTTTTCCGTCTGAGTGCTTTCTTTCAGTTGTTTTAAAAGCTGGTCGGTCTTGGTGGTGTATTTAAAATCGTGGCTCTTTACATAGTTCACAAAATCCATATACTCATCATCCGTCAGCGCAAAGTTGTTTGCCGGAGCGATAGTAGGGTGCTTCATGGCATACTGTGTAGCATAATTAAAAATCAAATATTTTGTTTGTAAATTAATGGCTACAGCCGTGTATTTGTGCGGGTCCATTTTAATATCGGGGTCAATGCCGCCGCCATCATATACCACTCTGCCATGTTTGGTGCGCCATGCCGATTTCAATGAATCGGGCACTTTGCCTGCGCTGCCGTCAGCATTGCGGTGGGTGTAATCAAGAGCCTGTATACATCTTCCGCTCGGTATGTAATATTTGGCAATGGTGAATTTAATTTGTGCATCATAACTCAATGGCCTCGTCTGTTGCACCAATCCTTTTCCGTAGGAGCGCGTACCGATTACAATTCCACGGTCCAAATCTTGTATCGTACCTGTTACAATTTCCGATGCTGATGCCGAGCCGCTGTTTACTAAAACGGCTACATGAATGTTTGTATCCACAGGGTCATTAGTGGTTAAATCGACGTGGTTCCATTCTTTCATGCGACCGCGGGTATTCACTACCAATTGATTTTTAGGCTCGAATACGTTTACCACTTCAATGGCTTCATTCAGCAAACCTCCGGGATTATTTCTCAAATCTAAAACCACGCCTTTCAGTTTCGGATTCTTTTCAAGGTCCATCAAAGCCACACGCACATTCTTTCCCGCATCTTGGGTAAATTCCGTAAGGCGTATATATCCAATATCATCGGAAATCATACCGGAATAGGGCACATTGCTGACGGTAATCGCTTCACGGATAAGTGTTTTTTCAACGGGAGCAGTTGCACCCGGTGAAAGGATGGATAACTTAACCGAAGTTCCCGGTTGGCCTTTTAAAAGTTTACCCACATCATCGGTATTTTTTCCTGTTAATACGATGCCATCTACTCTTAAAATTTTATCTCCGGCCTTTATTCCTGCTTTTGCAGCGGGTGAGTTTTCGTAAGGTTCGGCAATCTCAATGCTACTGCTGTCTTTTTGAACCAACGCGCCAATGCCGCCATATTCGCCGGTGGTCATAAAACGGAAGTCTTCTATTTCCGATTCGGGTATATAATCGGTATAAGGGTCAAGCGATTCAAGCATAGCATCGATGCCCACTTTCATTAATTCTCCGGGCTTAATGGTATCTACATAATGCAGGTCGAGTTCGCGGAGCATAGTGGTCATTATGTCGAGGTTTTTTGAAATCTCGAAATAGTTATCGGTAAAACTGTAGGAAAGCAAAGCATAGCCTCCGATAGCGAAAGCCATTATTAACAAGCGGAATTTCTTCAGTTTTTCTAAAACAAGTTTTATCATAAAGTAGATTTAAGGAACCGGGTCGTACCCGTGTTTGTGGCTAAATGGATTGCAGGATAAAATTCTTTTCAACGTGAGCCAGGAACCTTTAAAGGCTCCGTATTTCCGAAGGGCCTGTATGCCATACTCGGAACAGGTGGGAGTATATCGGCAGGAAGGCGGCAGCCAGGGAGAAATCATTTTTTGATACACGCGTATCACCATTATCAGAAGTTTACTCAGCACCCGTAGCGGTTTTAAAGTGTTGTAAAGTTAGTACAATTTTAGATTCTATTTCGGCGTAAGGGTTTATTTTACGGGCGCTGTAAATAAAGATAAGGGCATAGGTTTCTTCATTTGACGACTTCAGAATCTTATGTTTGCGATACGCTTCCCGCATTCTCCGCTTAAGCAAATTGCGGGTAACCGCTTTTTTAAACAACCTTTTCGGCACGCTGAATGCCACTTTAACAGGTAAAGTGCTTTTCCGAGGGTCTATTGCCCAAAGCAGTTTTACAGGTGAATTATGAATGGCGTTCCCCTTTTGAAATACGGAATCCATTACCGTTTTTTCATACAAACGTTCCTGTTTTCCCAAGGTTTGTCTGCGGGATATTTCAGCCATGATAAAATTAGAAATCAAGACTTACTTTTTGCCTTTAGCTTTTTTAGCAACCTTTTTAACCGCCGGTTTCTTTTTAGCCGGAACAGGCTTGCTCTTTTTAGCTGCTGCTTTGGGCTGTACCTTTGCAACCGGTTTCTTTTTAGCCGGTGCGGGCTTACTCTTTTTAGCTATAGGTTTAGGAACTGCTTTAACAGCGGGTTTCTTCTTAGCAACAGGTGCAGGGGCAACTTTTTTAGGAGTAGGTTTAGCAATCGGTTTCGCAACCGGTTTTTTAGCAACAGGAGCAACAACCACAGGCGCTTTAGCAACCGGTTTTTCTGTTTTTTTAGGCGCTTCCGCTTTTTTAGGTGCAGAAACAGCTTTCGCAGGTTTTGGCTTTTTAGGAGGGCCCATGTGTGCAAAAGGGTCATCAGAAAGAGTATACTCGCCTCTCAAATACAGGTCCATAGCCGTAGCCATAGATGGAGCATTGGGCTGGGGCGCTAAAATATGAAACTTTAAACCTGAACTGTTAACAGCGCGGGCTGTCTGTTCGCCGAAGGCGGCAATAACAGTATTGTTTTGCTTGTATTCGGGAAAACTGTTGAACAGGGAATTTAATCCGGCAGAACTGAACAGCACTACCATATCATATTCCGAAAAATTAATGTCTTTAATATCTGAATTTACGGCCCGGTATAATGGAGCTTTCGCGTAGCGGATTCCGTCTCTGTCTAAAAGGCTGGTATACTCTTCATTCGGAGCATCAGAGCATGGCAGCAGATATTTGTCGTCTTTATGCTTTTTACGAATCAAATCCACTAAATCAGCATAGGAATGGTTGCTGAAAAATATTTTGCGTTTGCGGAACTGGATATACTTTTGAAGGTAATATGCTGTGGTTTCAGAAATACAAAAGTACTTCATGGTTTCAGGAACAATAATGCGCATTTCTGTGCAAATACGGAAGAAGTGGTCCACCGCATTTTTGCTGGTCATAATAATAGCGGTGTAGGAAAGTATATCGACACGGTGTTTTCGGAACTCGCGTGCCGGAATACCTTCTACTTGTACAAACGGGCGGAAATCGATTTCAACGCCGTGGGTTTTGGCAATTTCAAAATAAGGGGAACGCTCCAGTTCCGGCCTTGGTTGTGAAATAAGTATTTTTTTTATCTTCATTAACAGTGTTAACTTCCTACCTGGTTTTCTTTTGAGAAAGACTATAAATTAAGTCCTTTGCCGCATTCATATAAAAGCACCAAAGGGATAATTTCAAGGGCACAAAGATACAAAAATAAATACATCATGCTTAAACCCCTGTTCATCATTATAATAAACATTTTTATCGTCCGGTAAAGATAAAACAGCCCTATAGCAAGCAACATGCACTTTTCAAACAGGCTTTCATTCACATTATTAGCGAATATAACTACCACAACCACAGGAAATAAGCCCAGGGCTGCCAAGTGGGTTGAAGCATAAATTTCATTCACATAATCGCGGGCTTTCGATTGTACCATAAAGATATTGCCTAAAATAAGCAACACCAATGTTTTCAACAGGTAATAGCCCAGCACAAAGAGGGCTAAAAAGAGAAACTCCTCCACCTTGCTGAACCGTGTGCTGATACCATGATAATGAAATATCCGCAAAGCAAGCAAGGCAACGGAACATATAAAAATGAAGAATAAAGCAATGGAATCGGGGGTAATAGTTTTTTCGCCGGTATTGCCGCTCCTGAAAAATCCTGATACAAGGGAGGGTATTTTTTTAGGATTTATGATACGAACCCAAGCAAACAGCAACAGGCAAAAAAGAAGCAATAGTGTAACCCAAACTTCGTGATTCGGAACCCGCAAATTTGGAATAATGGACATACAACCTTTTGATAGATTACAAAATTACGAATTACACCGGCACTACTGCCATTTTAATTCAGCTATGCTATTGGCTTTTAATAAAGTATTCAGTTTCAGTAAATCTTTTTGCATGGCTCCCCAGTTTTGCCAAAGCATTTCAAATTGCTCATTCGCTGAATTTACTTCTGCTATGCATTGTGTGGTTGGTTGTACATCCGTTCCTTCCAATGCACCTAATTGCCCTTGCAGTATATCATTAACGGAAGCACGCCCTTCGGGGATACCATCAGCCAGCAAATGTTTCAGCATTCCCAGTTTGAAATAACAGGAATCGATTTTATTCCGCAGGCTGTCATGATTTCCTGAACCTATTTTCCCGGGCAATTCTTTTAAGTGCGATTGAAGTGAACTTATAGTGGTAAGAAGCGGAATAATTTTTTGTTCATCGTGATAGCAAACCATGGAATAATCATGCTGCTCTATTAAAGAGGCGGTACTGGTTTTTACCCTGGGGTCCATTTTAATGGTTAAAGGTTGCGTATAAGATTTACCGTTTACCGTTAACTTAATTAAATAATTTCCGGGCATTACCCAAGGCGAAGTAGGTGCAGGTGCTGTTTCGCCGGTAATGGCAGAAATAGGATAATTGGGAGGCAAATTCAAAGGGGCATAGTGCATATCCCACAAAAAGCGGTGTGAGCCGGAATCGCCTGAAAGTATTAGCTGCGGACGCACCCAATACAAGGGAATATTTAAATCGGGAATTTTATACATACTGTCTTTGCTGGTGAAACGCCTTACCAACCTTCCAAGCGAATCATAAATAGCTAAACTCACCGTATCTTTATTATTTTCTTTCAGATAATAATTTATAATCGCTCCATCCGGCGGATTTTTCCCGGCAGGTTCATCGGCAGGCAAAGGGGTATCGGGCCACATATCCCAACGCACACGATATGCAGGTTCAGGTTGGTAAAGCGTTACCTTGTCTGGTATGGTATTTTTAGTGATTTGACGCAAGGGAGTAATATCATCCAATATCCAGAAAGAGCGGCCATGGGTGGCGCAAATAAGGTCGTTATCTTTTATGGTTAAATCACGAATAGAGGTAGCCGGCATATTCAATCGCAATGATTGCCAATGGTCGCCATCATCAAAAGAAACATAAACTGCCCGCTCGCTTCCCGCAAATAATAAGCCTTTGCGTATAGGGTCTTCTTTTACTGAATTGATAGGCGCTTCGGGCAGACCGTTTACAATTTCTTTCCAGGTTTTGCCCCCGTCTTTGGTGCGGAAAATATGAGGATGTTCGTCATTTAAACGAATACAATTAACGGCTGCATAAGCTTCCATTCTATCGCTGTGGCTTGCTTCCAGCATCGATATTTTATTCCAATCGGTAATTGTCGGAGGTGTTACATCTTCCCAGGTATTGCCGCCATTGTGCGTTACATGAATCAACCCGTCATCGGAACCCGCCCAAATCAGGTTTTCATCTAAGGGTGATAATGCAATGGTATAAACAACTCCGCGGGGTTTCATATATTTCATAGTATCATTCTTATACGCTCCTACCGAAGCAGGAATAGTATAACTGGTGCGGGTTAGGTCGGGTGAAACAACATCCCAGGAGTTACCGCCATCTGTTGTTTTAAAAATTACATTTCCGGCAAAATAGAGTGTTTTATTATCGACAGGCGAAAACACAATAGGTGCTGTACGGATAAATCGATACTTGCCATCGTGGCAGTTTGGCGAAACATCCTGAGCCTGCCCTGTCAGCTTATTATATTTTGATATTTTCCCACCATAAACGATATTCGGATTGAGCGGGTCGGCAACTACATAGCCATATTCCTCGGCAGATACAGGATGCCAGTCTCGTTCGGTTATTTGTCCGTCGTTGCCGCGGGATGCAATGCCAACCGAACCGCTTTCCTGTTGCCCGCTATACACATTATATGGAAAAGCATTATCTGCACTTACGTGGTAAAGCTGTGCCGTTGGCTGGTTATACCAGGAACTCCATGTTCTGCCACCATTCACCGTTACGGCTGCACCCTGGTCGCCTGCCAATAAAATCACATCCGTATTTTCGGGATTAATCCACAGGCGGTGGTAATCATCTCCGCCGGGTGCGCCTTTCCAGCCTGTCCATGTTTTGCCTCCGTCGGTAGATTTCCAGCTCACCACATTTATATCATATACTATATCCGGATTTTTTGGGTCCACTTTCATTTCTGCAAAATCATCGCCACGGTCCCAGTAGCGAAAATCATTGCTTAATAAAATCCACGATTCACCGCCATCATCGCTGCGGTAAAGCCCACCCTGTTTTTTAGAACTTACTACGGCAAACAATCTATTCGGCATACTTGGGGCAATGCAAAAGCCAATCCGGCCAAGCCCTTCAGCTACTCCGGGCAACCCTTTTTCTAATCGCTTCCATGTATTTCCACCATCGGTAGATTTAAATAGACCGCTGTTAGGGCCTGTAAATTCGCCATTCTCCCAAGGGCCTTGCCTTGCCTGAAACATATCGGCATATACTATGTTGGAATTGCTCGGGTCAATAGCAACTTGAATTGCTCCGGTGTTTTCATCCATGTAAAATACTTTACCCCATGTGGTGCCGCCATCAGTGGTTCTGTAAAATCCTCGCTCCGTATTCGGCCCGTAAGGATGCCCCAGCACTGCAGCAAATACACGGTTTTCATTTTTTGGGTCAATGGCGAGGCCGCCAATTTGATACCCATCTGCAAGTCCGAGATGTTTCCATGTTTTGCCTCCATCCACAGATTTATACATTCCATCACCGACTGATAAATCAGGACGTTGAACACCTTCACCGCTTCCCACATATATCACATTCGGATTGGAAGGTGCGACAGCAACATCGCCTATAGACCCGGTCGGCATACTGTCAAAAATAGGTTGCCAGGTTCTTCCGTAATCATCCGTTTTCCAAACTCCGCCATCATTTACACCCATGTAAAAAATATTTGGATGACCAATAACACCACAGGCCCCAATAGTGCGCCCACCACGGAAAGGGCCTATGCAACGCCATTTCATGCAGTTGAAGAGGGAAGGGTTGTACGGCTGCGCAGTAAGAGTAGAAAGTGAAAAGTAGAAAGTAAAAAGTGAAAATACAGGAAGGTATTTTTTCAAGGATGATTGCATGGTGGTAGTGGATATGTTTGGAATTCAAAGGTAGGGTTTTCCGTTACTTGAAATTCAGAAGCAATCTCATTTCCTTTTATACTTGAGTGCATGTATAATACAGAGAGATTCCTCACTGCGTTCGGAATGACAAGGCTTTTTGCTGGGGAAAGGGTAG